>NZ_CP138991.1:1229689-1537112 GCF_044594925.1 Maribacter sp. R77961
GTTTCCGAAATGCCCAAATGACTAACAGGCGTATCAAAACCTGATATACCGTGACTAACAATCCTTAATAACTGCTGATGCACTGCTATAAAAAATCGTTGGGAAGTCAAAGGTCTACTAGCAATTGTTTGTGTTAAATTTTTCAGTAGCCCTTTTGTCATGCGAACCTCTACCTTAAACTGTGCTTCTGATGTAGTCCCATCATAAATACTTTCTTCAATTTTTTGAAGCCCAAAGGGTTTCATTATTTTACCCGTATCCTCCTTATATACCGGAAGGGCTGGTCCGTTGGCTCTATGTCCGACTTCTGGATTTAGATATGAGGCATATGGTTCTGCCTTTTTAAATTCCTGTCTTGCTAAAATAAAGATTCGCTTTGCTTCACTATCAGTGGGGTTCAAAGTGGATAATGTATCCAAATAAAGGGCACAATTAGTCGCCGCCTGTAAGTAAAGGTTTTGTGCTTTTTCCCATTTTGGGCGTGTTATTTCTTTTTCTTTCTGACAGGAACTGCCTAAAAAGCAAATCAAGATAAAAATGACGATATAGTTGAATTTCATTGGTACGATTGAAAAGTTAAATTAAAAGAGTCGCCATTTTTCAATGGAGACCCTTTTTAAAGTGTGTAGTCCTAAATTAACGGGGCAATCCTTTAAGAATAACGATTTGCCCTCCCTGGTCATCCTCTCTTGCACCTGCTGCAATAGCTTCTGCATTGGTTTCCATATCATGACCATCTAAGCCTTTAAAATCATCACTCTCCCAATAGTGCGGCTGTAAGTTTAAAAGAAAGGTTCCCGGTTCTCCTACTTTATCGGATATATCTACGAGTGCTCCAAACTCTCCGCTAAAACCAGTACTACCGGTCGGGTCCAAATCTTGCCTAACTATCATCTCCAGTACTACTCTCGAATTATTTCCATTTAAATCTGTTTGATAAATGTATGCTGCATGTCCTCTATCAAAAGAATTAGGATCTTCTTGTAGATAAATAAAATTTTCAGTGACCGTAATATTGTCAGGGCTCTGTAATTCGGCAAGATTGCCATCTGCATTATTGGTATCGGTATTCCCACTAATTATCTGGGTTAATTTTCCGGTTAATGGGGAATCTTCGTCCAATTCTAATTTGTAAGCCGTACCCCAGTCATTATAGGTTCCTCTTCCTGGTCCTCTGCCCGTAACCGCAAAGAATACATTTCTTCCTAATGCATCTGACCCCTTCTGATAATCTACATCTTCAACCCTCATGAAAGCGGAAGCAAAAACGCCAACACAAGCGTCTTCCATTTCAGATTTGGTCAAGGCTGCACCGTCTACTATTTCTACAAATTCCACGTCATAGGTAACTTGAAAATCCAAATTAGATTCGTTATAAATGGTGTTAGCCGACACATCTTGAACGCCACCTGCACCATCGGAAAACTGCTTCAACCTAAGAACATATATCTTCCCTCCGTCCAAGTCTGCATCTCCATTTTCCGAATAGTATAATGTAACCTGACCTTCAGAACCGCTTGAATCATCGTCTCCGCCTATTATAACCGTTTTACCGGCATAAGCGTCTTTGGGTAGTGGTACTGCATTTTCCCAAGCAAATTCCCCTAGGGCATCCAACCCAAAATCGGCGGTCGGAGTAGGTGTACCAATATATGGATCTATTCCTTTTACGTCATAATTGAAACTTTCAGAAGCGGAAAGGAACAAATCTGTAGCACCACCGTGAATTTCTGCCTCCCACATGGTTCCTGAGCATTGTCTCGCAAAATCGGCGACCCCAGAATTCAGTAACCAATCTCCTTCAATTGGATTTAAATTTGCGTCTAGTTTAATACGAGCAACACCATAATCGTCTTCAGCATTTACTACATATAAATATCCATCACTATTAGGGTCCCTTAAAAACCCGGCACCATCCTGAGCCCCTACTAATTGGAAACCGTTGGACAAGGTATCTCTAGTGCTAATTAAAGAGTACGCCTTAACAAAATTGAATTGCGGTTGAATTGCTACTAGAGGCTCTAAGGCAGATTTATTTTCGAACATTCCGGGCATTATAGTGAGGTCTTCTCCATCCTCGCCGTCCACACCATCGATGCCATCAACACCATCAACACCATCAATACCGTTGATACCGTTGATACCATCAATGCCATCTTCCGGGTTACAACTCCATAGGGCAATCCCAATAAAGGAACAGAACATTGCCCTAATCAATAATTTTTTTGATTTTTTCATTTTCGTAATAGTTTTAAGGTTATAAATTTTCCTCAAAATTATTACGACGACCTTAGGTTAAGGTATACTGAAAATTAGCAATATATTTTTTTAGTTTTAAGAAACCGTTAGCATGTAAAGTAATCGTAAGATAACCATAAAGCCCAAATAAACTTAATGTTAAATAATCTCCAAAACCCTATGTTTATTGACTTTAGAAATATTGTCAACTTACAATACCCATATTTCCTAGATTTAAGAGTTGCTTTTTACCGCCTTCGGCGATAGATTTGTAGATAGCTTCTACAATAATCATATCCCGTTTACCCATTTCTCCTGGTGCTACATTCACCGTTCCCTTAAGAATATGTTTGGCAAAGTCATCCATTTGTAAAGCCTGTTGTCTTTTGTGCGGAAATTTAATATCATTCCCTTTGGATGTTATTCCGCTAATGGGACCATAACTATGTGCTGGATTTAATTCAAACCAACCTTTATCACCATGTACCTTTAAACGATTGCCATTGGCATTATGGGAAGTCATCATGTGCCCAACTGCTCCTGAAGAAAACTCAAACTGCGCTGTTATGGTCTCATCGGTATCTTTAAAGTAATCCGGTCTTGTACTGAATTCTTGCGCACTTACGGCTATAGGATTTTGTCCTGTGCCATAAATGGAAGTCTGTATGGCATATACACCCATATTCACTAAAGCTCCTCCTCCCGATAAAGCATGATTTAATCGCCATTGTTCAGGATTTCCCCTTGATATGTAGGCAGCATCAGATGAAACAAAAGTAACCTCGCCAAAAGTTTTTTCTTTGACATATTTCTTAACTTCATTGGTATACGGGTCAGATTGCATACGGTAACCTACGCTTAATTTAACCTTAGCATTTTTACAGGCATTAATAATCGCATCGCACTCTTCTACGCTTACCGCCATTGGTTTTTCACATATAACATGTTTACCTGCTTTTGCAGCACGAATACAAAAATCCGCATGCATGCTATTGGGTAGCACAACATAAACAATGTCTATATCAGGATTATCGGCAATGGAATCAAAATTTTCATAATTATAGATACTAGTTTCATTCAGATTATACTTTTGTTTCCAAATGGTCTCTTTATCTTTAGTCCCAGTGACTATCCCTGCTAAATAACAATGGTCCGTAACCTGCAATGAGGGCGCCAGTTGATGTGTGCTGTAGCTGCCTAAGCCGACTAGGGCAATGCCTAATTTAGATTTTTTCTGTGCCAACGTATTCGCACAGGCTAATGAAGTTCCGCTAAGTAAAGTAGCACTAGCAAGTCCTTTTCCTAGGGTTATGGAAAAATCTCGTCTGGTCAGTTTATTCATAATCTTATGCTGTTTTTTCTTCTTAAATATACACAGAAAGACAGTTCTTTTAAATAGATAGCTAGAATAGAATACTTTTCCTAAAAAATGTATATTTTTAGAAGGACTAATTCAACCATAAAATGAGAACATCCATATCCACTTTACTTATCCTAATGCTTTCTTCAGTGTGTTTGGCTCAAGGGCGAACCATACCTGTAGATACGGCTATTACCACTCAACATAGTGTAACCATTAATGGCACTACTGTTAATTATACCGCAAAAACCGGCACCCAACCCGTTTGGGATGAAATGGGCAAGCCAACTGCTGCCTTACATTATACCTATTATACAAGAAATAATGTAAAGGACAGGGCATCGAGACCCTTACTAATTTCGTTTAATGGTGGTCCGGGCTCAGGTTCTGTTTGGATGCACTTGGCCTATACCGGTCCTAGAGTTTTAAAAATTGATGACGAAGGTTATCCCGTACAACCTTATGGTGTCAAAGAAAACCCTTTTTCCGTGCTAGACGTAACTGATATTGTTTATGTAAATCCAGCGAATACCGGGTATTCTAGAACTATCCCTGAAACCGGCAAAGAAGTGGACAGGGAAAAGTTTTTTGGTATCAATGCAGATATTAAATACCTAGCAGAATGGTTAAATACATTCGTAACTAGAAATAATAGATGGCGTTCTCCAAAATATATCATTGGGGAAAGCTATGGAGGTACTCGAGTTATGGGGCTTTCGTTAGCACTTCAAGAACAACAATGGATGTATCTCAACGGGGTAATTATGGTTTCTCCAGCAGATTATAAAGTTATTCGGGTCGGTGGGCCTGTATCCGATGCTTTGAAGTTGCCCTATTTTACCGCCGCAGCTTGGCATCACAAAGCCTTACCAGCAGAATTACAGGAAAAGGATTTGTTAGAAGTTTTACCGGAATCCGAAGCGTATACCATTAATACACTAATCCCGGCAATGGCCAAAGGCGGTTTTATTTCAGATAATGAACGCCGAGCCGCTGCCAAAAAGATGGCATACTATTCCGGATTAAATGAAAAGGATATTTTAGACCAAAACCTGGCAGTACCGACTTCCTTTTTCTGGAAAAACCTTTTGAAAGAAAAAGGCGGTTACACCATAGGAAGATTAGATTCTCGCTATCTAGGGATAGACAAACAACTTATGGGCACTAGGCCGGACTACAATTCGGAATTAACTTCTTGGCTTCATAGTTTTACCCCGGCTATAAACTACTATTTACAGGAAGAGCTAAAGTTTAAGACCGACATAAAATATAATATGTTCGGTCCTGTACACCCATGGAACAATGAAAATGATAATACAAGGGATGATTTAAGACTTGCTATGGCACAAAACCCTTATTTAAACGTTATGGTTCAATCTGGTTATTATGATGGTGCAACTACCTACTTTAACGCGAAGTATACCATGTGGCAGGTAGACCCAAGTGGGAGAATGAAAGACAGGTTTAGTTTTAAAGGATACCGTTCAGGACATATGATGTATCTTAGAAGGGAAGATTTAAAAAATGCCAATGACGATATAAGGGCGTTTATTGCAAAAACCTTGGCGAACGGGAAGAGTGCTAAATACTAATTTCTGTTAAGCACTTTTGGAGATATAGCAAGAACATAAAGCGAGGTGCTTGTACTGTCAAAAGCTTTGTTTAATTCTTGTATTGTTGGTTTATTTGCTCCTACGGCATCTCTAAATTGCTTATCGCGCCGTCTTTTTTTACGTTGTTTAAAAATATCAATGGTCACTCCCACACTGGCACCGCCCAATACCGTTGCTAATAAATCATCATTGTCCCATCCGTCATATTGGGCTTTATCTATACTTTCCTTGGCCAAGCCTATAAGTATACTACCCCCTACCGAACCCACAAAGGTCCAGGTCCTGTCCCCTTTAGAAATTTGATTGGCAACCCCTGCACCTACTAGTCCGTATAAATTACCTCCTAAAAAATGAAGTGCTTTATCACTTTCTACTTGGGAATGGGATTTCCAAATAAAACAAAGGAGTATAAGTAGTACAGCAACTTTTTTCATAACATTGCAAAGATATTAATATCGTACAAGAAGGTTGTTAGAATAGTCTCACTCTTTTATGACATATTACAGAACAGCAATAAAAAATTTAAAATACTATCTTAGGTAATTCATGCTACTTATGGAAATTAAAACATTTTTAAAGACGCTTAGCTTCATGCACTTGGCCTTGGTAATAGGCCTATCGATTTTTACAGTTCTTGCCTTTACTCAAAATAAGGGTTTTAATACGGAAACGGGCAGAGAAAATATGCTCTTATATGTCGTACCGATTGCCGCACTTTTGGGCTATTTCGGGAGTCAGTTACTGTTCAAAAAGTTACTTTTAAAAATTTCTGACACAGATTCTTTAGAAGAAAAACTCAAAAAATATCAATCTGCATCACATATAAAATATGCTTTGATAGAGGCTCCTGCCTTTCTGGCTTTATTTGTATATTATAATTCTGGAAACGCCCTACCCATGGTTATTGCGGTATGTCTTTTGGTTTATTTATTTGTTCAAAAGCCAAGTAAACAAAAAATTCTATTAGAAGTACCTTTTAGTGATGAGGAAAGAAAGAGATTAGAATAATATGAAACCTTATGATATCATGAAAAATTACAAGTTTTTATTTATGGGCATTTTTAGTTTTCTAATAGGTTTACAACAAACAACAGCTCAAGATTGGGCGGATTTGAATCGTTTTAAAGAGGCAAATAGTCAACTGACGGCTCCTGAAGAAAATGAGAATAGGGTGGTATTTATGGGAAATTCCATAACCATTGGTTGGTTAAACGCCCGGCCTAGCTTTTTTAAAGGTAAACCATACGTAAACCGCGGTATAAGTGGCCAAACAACACCTCAAATGTTAATTAGGTTTCGACAAGACGTTATTGACCTGCAACCAAAAGTAGTAGTCATCTTAGCGGGCACCAACGATATCGCAGGAAATACCGGGCCGTCTTCACTTGAAATGATAGTGGACAATATCAAAGGCATGGCAGAGCTCGCAGCGGCGAACGATATAAAGGTCATACTATCTTCTACTCTACCGGCGTATGACTATCCATGGCGACCTGGACTAAAACCGAATGAGAAAATTCCTGTATTGAACAATATGATTAAGGAATATGCCGAAACTAATAATCATATTTATCTCGACTATTTTTCTACAATGGCAGATGAACGTAACGGACTACCTAAAAAATATGCTGAAGATGAAGTTCACCCAACTATCGAAGGTTATAAAGTAATGGAGCCCATGGTTGAAGCTGCAATCAAATCGGCCCTTAAAGAAGAATAATTGAAAGAAACCAACGAACATTGGGACACTATCATTATTGGTTCTGGGGCTGGTGGTCTAGCGGCAGCCATTTGTTTATCTAGGGCAGGTCAAAAAGTCTTGGTGCTAGAACAGCATGACGTCCCAGGCGGCTGGTGTCATAGTTTTTATCTCAATGGTCATAGGTTTACTCCAGGTGTTCATTACATAGGCCTTTTAGGCGAGGGAGAAGCCACAAGTGATTTATATAAAGGGTTAGGTATAGCGAATGATTTAGTTTTCTTTAGAATGAATCCCAAAGCCTATGAACACGTACGCATAGGAGATTATCATTTTGATTTTCCGGATAATCCACAGGATTTAGAGAAGCGATTAATCGCTGCATTTCCAAAGGAAGAGAAGGGAATAAAAAAGTATTTAAAACTTATTCGCCTAGCCAGTGAAGAACTATATTCCCTGCCTTATATTAAAGGATTCTGGCAAAAACTAACCTTACCATATCGTACACGTCATTTCGGGAAATATGGTCTTTTTAGTCTTCGTAGGGTCATCAATTGGCACATCAAAGACCCATTACTTAAGAATATTTTGAACATTCAATGCGGTGATCACGGGGTACAGCCTAGAAAGGCAGCTTTTATATTACATGCGGCTTTAATGTTTCATTATTTTAAAGGAGGTTATTATCCCATGGGCGGTGGTGGTGCTCTGATTAAAGCAATGACCAATGCCATCAAAAAACATGACGGTATCATTAAAACAAGCACGGGCGTAAGTAAAATAGTCTTGGATAATTCTGTAGAAAAAAAAGCCATTGGCGTGGAACTTGAAAACGGTACTAAGCTATTCGCTGAAAATATAATTTCCAATGCTGATGTAGGAATAACTTATAATCAGTTGGTAGGCCGTGAGAATCTAAGCACTAAACTACTTAAAAAGTTAGATAAGACCATATATTCCTGCACCTCTTTGATGTTATTTTTAACCGTAGAAATGGACCTTAAAAAATCTGGATTAGACTCTGGTAATATTTGGATGATGCCAGATAAAGATGCTGATGACTATTACGATTCCGCAATGCAAAAGGATATTTTACAAGGAGAGGCTTTTGAGGGCATGTTCATTAGTTGTACTACGTTAAAAGACCCTACAAGTTTTGATGGTAAACATCATAGTATTGAAGCAATTACCTTTATTGACTATACAGCCTTTGAAAAATATAAAAATGAGTCAGAGGAAAGGTCTGCCGCATATCTCCAATTTAAAGAGAAGCTAACAGAAAAAATGATAAACGGGTTAGAAAAAGTTGTACCCGGAATCAAGAACCATATCGTTTCCAAAGACTTAGGTACACCTATTACCAATGAATATTATATTAATACAACGGCGGGTAATGTTTATGGTACTGAAAAGAGCTTAAAACATATAGGGCCATTTGCTTTTAAAGCAAAAAGCGAAATAGAAAATCTTTATCTCTGTGGCGCCAGCATACTTTCACACGGTGTTGCAGGTGCAAGCCACTCAGGCGTGGCTACCGCATCGATAATCTTGGGTTGCACACCAGATGAGCTGAAAGAACCGCACCCCGAACAGGATTTGACTATATTAGAAGCAGAAGCGGATAAAGAAACCTATCCAGAACATATCAAAAAAAAGATAGCTTTAAGACAAAAAAAAGCAAGTGAGAAATTATCAATATAGCCCAAAAACTAATCTCTTAAGGATACAATAGCGGAAAGAACTTACCTCGCATCTTTTTTCCTTTTTTAATTGGAGGTACCCCTTTCAATAGTTCATCATCAGTATTACTAACCGTACCATCAGCGAAAACATTAAGTACAAATGCCCTTCTAGGCCTAGCTGATTTATTCTCAAAAGAACCATGAACTAAAAGCGGATGGTGAAAAGTTGCATATCCCTCTTGAAGCTCTATAGGTTCTGGTTTAAATGCTTCTTTTTGTTCTTCTGTCAGATAACTCAATATTCCATTCATATCACCAGCTAATTCCGGTGCTTTTAAAAGACCCCATTTATGACTTTTAGGAATATAGTGTAAACAACCATTTTCTGTTGTAGCATCATCCAAACCGGTCCAACAGGTCAAGTGTTGCATGGCAATAGTTCTTGTCCAATAAGAATAATCTTGATGCCAAGCCACCACCCCGCCATGTTCAGCAGGTTTATAAAAAAGTTGATCATGCCAAAAACGTACCGGTTTATCCTCTAAAAGTTGATGAGCTGCCATCACAAATGCAGGATTCCATAACACATCATGGAATCCTTCTGTAATTCTCCAATGTCCTAAAGAATGAAATAATATACTATCGGAATTGGCAGATTCATTACTATGAAATTCATAGAACAACGAATGTCCAGTATGGTTAGGGTCTATAATTTCTGCTAGTTCCTTACGCAATTGTTCCACAACACCATTATCCAATAGTTTGATTCCAGCCACATAGCCAAATTCATGAAAATGCTGTACTTGCTCCTTGCTAAGTTTGTACTGCTCCCACTCCTCTTTATTAGTAGGCCATTTAAATAATTCCGATACCAAATCATGTATATCCGCTAAGTCTATCATAGGTATATTTGATGAAATTAACCATAATTAAAAAGAGAACATACATATAAGAAAGCAGAAAAAGAAATTTTTGAGACCAACGACTTAACGGCATAAGTGAATTTACTTTTATTGGTACAGATCGTAGCCTTCTTTTTGCTATTTTTGAAAAATTTTTGATGACTAATAAAATGAAAAAAACACTACTAATTATTGCTGGTATACTTGTCTCCTGTAACAGTGCCCAAAAAACGGTAACTCCTTCTGAACAAGAAAGTACCGTTAAAAGTGTAGATCCCGTTGTTTATGCAGAAACTATTACCGAAGGTGAACTAAAAGAACATCTCTACACTTATGCTTCCGACGAGTTTGAAGGAAGAGAGACTGGTGAACCCGGACAGAAAAAAGCGATAGCCTATTTAAAGGCGGAATATGAAAAATTAAATATTCCCGCGGCAAAAGAAGACGGTGATTATTTTCAAAAAGTACCGTTAGAAGTAAGTAAACTTCCAATCGGGAAATTAATCCTCAATGGTACCGATTATTTACAGGGCGAACACGTGCTAACTTTTAATGCATCGGATTTTTCTGATGATGAAATTGTCTACGTGGGTTACGGTATAGAGGAAGATACTTACTCAGATTACAAAGGAATGAATCTAATGGGCAAAGTTGTACTCGTTAAATCGGGAGAACCAAAAAATCCTGATGGTACTTACAAGGTCTCTGGAACTAATGAACCGTCCATTTGGAGTAATATGTCCGAATCCTTAGGAAAGAGAATTGAACTTGCAAAAGATAAGGGTGCAAGAGGAGTACTATATTATGACAACAATAATTTCAGTCGTTTTAAAAGAAGGTTCGATTATATGAGAACGAACGATAGTGGACGTATGAGCCTTAAGGATTATAACACTGAAAATTTTTCGAGTATTTTCATTGACGATATTATGGCAAAGGCTCTATTTCCCGATATAGATGACAACCACTCCCCTGCATTGTTAAAAACTAACGTTTCTTTAAATTTTGAAAGTTCTAATGATGAAGTTAATTCGGAAAACGTGGTCGCAATGATAAAGGGGTCCGAAAAGCCAAATGAATATGTTGTCGTTTCTTCTCATTTAGACCATATCGGTATTACCGCTAACGGCGAAATAAATAACGGTGCGGACGATGATGGTTCCGGAACGGTAGCACTTCTCGAAATAGCAGAAGCATTTAAAAAAGCTAAAGACGCTGGTAATGGACCAAGAAGATCAATAGTGTTTTTACATGTCACAGGAGAAGAAAAAGGACTTTTAGGCTCGCAATACTACGCCGATGTGGAACCCATTTTTCCTTTGGACCAGACTGTAGCGAATTTAAACATTGATATGATCGGGAGAATAGACCCAAAAAGAGAAGGTGATAGAAATTACATTTACCTAATTGGATCAGATAAATTAAGTACAGAACTGCATGAACTATCTGAAGAAATGAATAAGAAATATGCAGATATAGAATTGGACTACACCTATAACGATGAGAACGACCCCAATCGTTTTTACTACAGAAGCGATCATTATAATTTTGCAAAGAATAATATTCCTATTATATTTTATTTTAACGGTACGCATGCCGATTATCATAAGCCCAGCGATACCCCGGATAAGATTAATTATGATTTATTACAGAATAGATCAAGGCTTATATTCCATACCGCTTGGGAGGTAGCTAATAGAGAAGAGCGTGTAATAGTGGATAAAGCTGTGAAGTAAATTGACCTTGGAGCAATCTCACTAGTTATTCCTAAGAAAGGAATAATTAAATTCTTGACAAACTTCAGGTCTGAAGTATTGTATAAAAAAAACCCGAACAAAATGTTCGGGTTTTTTATTAAAACGCCTTTAGGGTGGAAGACCGGGTTCGAACCGGCGACCCTCGGTACCACAAACCGATGCTCTAACCAGCTGAGCTACAACCACCATATAATAGCGGTGGCAAAGGTAGATTTTTTTAAAGTATATTTCAAAATAAAAGATGCTTTATTTAAAACATTATTCTCGAAATAATTATCTACATTAGACGTAACCGAGACCAATAAGATTTAGAAATTTAACTTACAAGCACATCAATTGATTTTAAAAAAAATATTTAAATTCCAGATTTCGCTTTTTTATACGTTTCTCTTTGTAACCCTTACGCTATATGCTCAAGAAACTTCAAAGGATAGTTTAATTCAACAAATCAATACGATAAGAAATCAAGGTAGCCAGAGCTTACAAAGCAATACTTATGTTGATTTGTTAACAGAACTGGCTAAGAATTATAGATATAGAAACGCAGATAGTATAATACTATTAGTAGACGAAGCTCTAAGCATTTCTTCTAAAACTAATTATGTCCATGGCAGGGCACTTGCATTACTAAGAAAAGCAGATTACTATTCCGATACGGGGAAAGAAGAGAAAGCCAATGAGTTTTACAGGAAGGCAGATAAACTAGCCACTCAATTCAGTTTCCCTAAACTCAAGGCAGAAATTTTAAAAAGTATTGCCATCCACGAGTTTGTAAGTCAAAATCTCGAGCATACAGTCAAAGCCTCATATGAAGGTATAGAGATAGCTAATAGAAATAAATTCTATGAACTAGAAGCTAAATTAAGGCATAATTTAGGGTATTGCTATAGTTATTATAAATTATATGATGAGGCACTTGTGGAATATATAATAGCTGATAGTCTTTGGAATTTAGCCAAGTCAGATTCATATCAGAAGGCTTCGACAATGGCTAACATTGCCCTGAACGCTATTGAAAAAGGAGATTTAAATCTAGGTAAAACATATAGTGAAAAAAGCATAGCTATTCTTGAAAAACATAATAATCCGCTATGGCTATCCAGAGCGTATAGAACCCAATGCCGATATTTCATAAATAAACAAGATTACAAAACAGCATTGAACTGGATTAAAAAGTCCGATAGTATACTATCAAAACTATATAATCCAAGGGATCAAATGGAAATTGATTTAATACGTTCTACCATCCTTACCAATTTGGAGCATCTTAACGAAGCAAAAAAATATGCACTAAGCACGCTGGAATCAGCATTAAGTTTTAAGGATTCACTTTCACAAGCTAAATCGTATGATATTTTAGAAAAGATAGAAGGACATACTAAAAATGCCTACGCGTATCATCAAAAAAGTGAACAAATAAGAAGTTTATTGAATGAGAATGATAAAGTTCAGAATATTGCGCTCTTGAGGGCCAAAATGAACTTCGCAAAAGAAAAAGAAAAAATCAACCTGAAAAACTTAAAAAACACATTAACACAACAGAAGTATTTTCAATGGATAAGCGCAGCACTTCTTACAACAATTATCATAACATTAATCGTATACAAATCAAATAGAAAGGAAAAATTACTAAACAAAGAGCTTGAAGAAAAAACAAAAATCCTTTTTGAAAATCAAACAGTCTTAAATCAAATTAATGATAATCAAGATAAGCTTTTTTCTATCGTTGGTCATGATTTAAGAGGTCCTATTGTCTCATTAAGAGAACTAGTTGATTTTACCTTAGAAAATAAATCAGGTAAAGAATATTTTACAAGATTTGCTCCTAAACTAAGATCAGATTTAGATCACATACACTTTACTCTGGACAATCTCCTCAGCTGGGGACAATCACAGATGAAAGGAGCTACTACAAGCAGTGAAAAAATAAATATTAAAGAAGAATTTAGAACAATACATCAGTTCTGCCAAAAAACGCTAAATCAAAAAAAAATAATTCTAAAAAAAGAGCTATCCGAAGATTTAGAAGTGTGCTGTGATAGAAATCATTTCCATATAGTATTCAGAAACTTAATTTGCAATGCCATTAAATTCACTGATGAACATGGCAAGGTCATTATAGAAGGGACGAAAGAAATAGATAATATCGTTATCAGTATAACCGACAATGGTATCGGCATGTCCAAAGAAGTATTGAATAAGGTGTTCAATAGTTCAGAGCATTACTCAACCTTCGGAACTAATAACGAGAGAGGAACGGGGCTTGGCATAAAACTGTGTAAAGAAATGCTAAAAAGGAATAATGGTGCTATTTATACGGAGAGTAAGGTTAATTCAGGGACCACTATTTATGTTGTACTACCAACAGCAGAGCTACGGCACTCTGCATAATTAGCTATTGTATAGCTTAAGAAGCATAATTTAATTTCCACTTGATTAGTTATTTGACTACTTTTAAGAATAACCAAAGTGCTACTTTATATTGTAATATTTAGTAAATTAAATCAACTATTGTATAAACTTCGTTTACTAATATTAGTTTTCTTTCATCTAACTCTTTTAGAGAGTTTTTCTCAAAACTCTAAAACAGATAGCCTGCGGGCTATTGTTAAGAATTATCGTTCCTCGGTACCAAATCACGAAAAAGATACAGTGTTCATAAAACACTTACTCAAGCTTGGGAATAGTTTTGGTTATATTAAGTTAGATAGCATGCTTGCCTATGCTACGCTTTCTAATAAATTAAGTTTAAAAATTGATTATCGCTACGGTATCATTGCTTCGAATAACCAAATTGGGAATTTTTATATGCTTAAAGGAGATTTCGAAAAAGCGAAAAAAATTCATTTGAAAAATTTAGAATCCGCAAAAACGAATAAGGAATTTAGACTTGTTACAGACAGTTACAATTCTATATCTTATATACATGTAAGAAATAATGACTATCCAAAAGCTTATAAGACTTCATTAGAGGCTCTAGATTTTGCTTACGAACATGAAGATTACGAAAATGCAATAAAAATGAATTTGAATATCGGCGTCATGTTTTCATTGCTTAAAGACTATGAAAATTCGTTACGTTATTTTAAAGAATGTTTGAAGTATCAAGAAGTTTATAATATAAGAGTAAATGAGGGTATGGTGCAAGCCAATATGGGGTATTCCTATTTCCACCTAAAGCAATATCAAAAAGGATTACAACATTTAAATAAAGCCCTAAAAATTTTTAAAAAGTCCCAAATCCCACAATGGAAAGCCTTTATCTATGTTACCATGGGTCAAATCTATTTTGAAAAAAAAGACCTAGAAAAGGCACTTGACTTTTTCAAGAAAGCGGAAACACAACATAAACAGATTGAGGATAAAAAAGGAACTGTTGACATGAAAATAGGGCTGGCAAATACTTATTTTGTATTAGGTCAGTCAGAATTAGCCGAACAATACGCTGAAAAAGCAAAAATTTTTGCTGAAGAGCATAAATATTTAGAGGGTCTTCTAGGATCATCGGAAATATTATATAAATTAAATAAGGATAGTGGTGATTTTAAAGAATCACTTGTTCATTTAGAATATGCGCGTAAAATTGGAGATTCTATCTCTTTTGAAAAAAACAAGAATATTCTATTGATGGACGAGGCTAGGCTTAACTATGAAAAAGAAAAGGATAATATTAAAGCCTTAGCAGACAATACCATAGCTGAACAAAAAAAGTATGTTGCATGGGCGTTAATTGGTTTATTTATGGCCGTATCGGCTTTTTTAATAATATTTAAATCAAACAGCACAGCTAAACATTTAAATAGAAAACTTGCCGAACAAACAAAGATTCTCTCGCAGAGTCAAAAGAACCTTAATCAAATTAATAAAAATCAAGAAAAATTATTTTCTATTGTTGGACATGACCTACGCGGACCAATTGTATCTCTCAAGGAGCTTGTTGGACTTAGTCTAGAGCATGATTCGGGAAAAGATTATTTCCTACGCTTTGCACCTAAATTAAAAAAAAGCCTGGATCACATTCATTTTATGTTAGACAATCTTTTGAACTGGGGCCAAGCACAGATGAGAGGAGCTACTATAAACACTGAGGTTGTAAATGTGAAGGTAGAAATAAGAGAAATTCATAAGTTGTTTGAAAAAAACATAAAAGAAAAGAACATCGCTTTTCTAAATAATATAAGAGAAGAAACTAAAGTACATTGCGATTTAAATCATTTTAGTATCATATTTAGAAATTTAATAAGTAACGCTATAAAATTTACACCAGAAAATGGAACTATTGAAATAGATACCATAAAAGTCGATAACAAGATTAAAATCGTCTTGAAAGATAATGGAGTTGGTATGAGCAAAGAAACTTTAGACAAAATATTCGATAACTCAGAACATTATACCACTTTCGGCACTAATAATGAAAGAGGAACGGGCATTGGTTTACTATTATCTAAGGAAATGATAGAGAAGAATAATGGTAGTATTCACGTAGCGAGTACAATCGGAAAAGGAAGTGAATTTACAATTAATTTACCACTGTTCAATTAAAATTAACTTTATCTATGTTTAAGATAATTCCTTAAAATTTAGCTGAATTGAATTCTATTTAGATAATCATAAAAGCTTATAACACAGCAGATAAATAGCTAAATTATCGATGAAATACCTAATAGTGTCGATAAAACACACAAAAATTGACGTTTCACAACATTAATTACCTCTTGAGAAGAAACTAGCACTAATTTTATTTCCCATAATAGATTTTGGAAACCATGCTAGCCAAATATGATTCCTTGACCAGAGAGGTCTTAAACAAGATACAGCGCATAATACTTTTAATGCTAGTATTGATGACCATTAATATTAATTCACAAGACAATCCGCGTGATAGTATTAGGGACCACATCATAAAGCTTCAAAAGAGTAAAGGTGCCAATAGCACCGATACCCTTTATATTAATTCACTTTTAGAGTTAGGTATTGCCCAACGGTATTACCAGTTAGATAGTTTACTTATACTCTCCAAACAGGCATTGGAACTAAGTAAAAAAGCCGAATACCAATTCGGAATAGCGGAAGCGCACTCAGGAATGGCAACATTTTACTCGGACAGAGGTAAACACAAAGAAGCTATTAAGAACTTTAAAAAAGCTTTAGAAATAGCACAAGATCTCAATGATACAGATTTAAAGCTGTCCATGCTAAATGATTTAGCTGGAGAATATGGTTATCAGGGAAATTACGCCTTAGCTCTAAAAGAATACTTAAGAGCTATTGAACTTTCAGAACTAGTAGATAACAAACATGTTTTGTCTATTATTAATGAAAATATTGCCAATCTTTATATTTCTCAAAAAGACTTTAAACAAGCAATGCTCTTTTATAAAAAAGTAAAATCCTTAAACGCAGAAATTGGAAATCCTGTTTTTACGGCAGAAACAATGAGTAATATGGCTTCTGCCTATGCGGATATGGGGGAATTAGATCATGCAATGTTCAATGCAAATAGTGCAATACGCATATTTGAAGATGAAAGAATAATGGATTGGCTAGCATACGCTTATGAGACAAAAGGTAAGACTTACCTAAAACAAAAGAAGTACACATGGGCCATGTATTGGTATAAACAAAGTGAATTACTGCATAAGGATTTAAATGATGAAAGGTCAGAAATACCACTGCTAAATGGAATGGCAGAGGCAAGTCTTCATATGAAAAAGGATAGTATAGCAGAAGTGTACGCCCATAGAGCTCATGAACTCTCCAAAAAAATAGAAGATATTGCCGGCACAAAAGATTGTGCCAAAACACTCTACAATATCTATAAGAATAAAGGAGACTATGCTACGGCTTTAGAATACCACGAACTTTTTCAAAAAATAAGTGACACCCTAAATAGAAAAGAAAATAAAAAAGGGTTGACCATGCTCAAAACCAAAATTGAATATGACCAACAAAAGGAACAGTTGATTTTGGAAAACGAGAAAGCCTTGGCAAAACAAAAAAATTATGTCTATGCAGCCTTTTTTATATTATTCATCTTTTTAGGTATAACAATATTGGTTAGAAGAAATGAAAAAATTCAAAAGAAATTAAACAAGGAACTCATCTCTAAGAAAACAGATTTGGAAAAGAAAGAGGAACACCTAAAAGATGCCAATCTAACAAAAGATAAACTATTTTCTATCATTGGACATGACCTTAGAGGACCAATAGGAGCCTTTCAAGGTTTAATGAAACTTTTTAAGGAAGGAGAAATGTCTAAAGAAGAATTTTTAGAATTTGTTCCAAAGTTAAAATCGGACATTGATCATATCGCGTTCACCCTAAATAATTTACTTTCATGGGGACAAACACAAATGGATGGTTCCGTTACCAAACCAGCAGTAACCTCCTTGGAAAGTATCGTAGAAGAAAACATCGCTTTACTTTCTGAAATTGCCAATAGTAAATCTATAAAGCTAATTAATAGAATAAAAGCCAATACATTAACATGGGTAGATACAAATCAAATAGATATTGTTATACGGAATTTAATAAGTAATGCACTAAAGTTTACCCCTGAGAAAGGAATGGTTACCATTGGAGCTGTTGAAAAATCCAAATATTGGGAAATTTATGTGAGAGATAATGGTGTTGGAATGAATGAGGAAACCTTAGGTAAAATTTTCAATAAAAGTTCAAATCATACGACGTACGGAACAAATGACGAAAAAGGAACAGGATTAGGGTTATCATTATGCAAGGAAATGGTAGAAAAAAACAAAGGTATTATTTGGGTAGATAGTGCCATAAATAAGGGCTCCAGTTTCTACTTCACTGTTCCAAAAGCCCAAAAAGAATATAAAATAACTGCTTAGATGATATCGCTCAAAGAATCTACTGCTATCATTCTTTCAACATTAAATCCTTCTGCATAGTCTTTTCCAATTAATCTTCCCATATCCTGTGCTCTATACCGCACACTTTCAATAAAGGTTTTACTGCTAATAGGGGTTTCGGGTTCATCACTATTTGGATCATGAAATTGCGAGTTATAAGCAAGAATAGCTTCGGTCTTTTTATCCATAAAACCGCTGATATCTACCACAAAGTCCGGGACCAAGTTCTTCCATTGTATATAATGATATACTAGCTTTGGCCTCCAAGGGTTTTGAACTTCGTCCATTAAAATGGTTTCAATTTTTATCAGACCACTTAAAAAGCAAGAATCACTGACTAACTTACTTCCTTTTCCATGGTCTATATGACGGTCATCAATCGCATTGCATAGTACAATTTCTGGACGGTATTTCCGTACCATTTTAATCACCTCTAATTGATGCGCTTCATCATTGATGAAAAAACCATCTCTAAACTTAAGGTTTTCCCTGACTTCAATTTTAAGAATTTCACCAGCAGCAGCAGCTTCTTTATCTCTTATCTCGGCGGATCCGCGAGTTCCAAGTTCTCCTCTTGTCAAATCAATGATACCAACTTTTTTTCCTTTGGCTACCTCCTTGGCAATAGTACCTCCCGCACCCAACTCAGCGTCATCAGGATGCGCACCAAATACTAGTATGTCTAATTTCATTTCGATAAAATAATATGCTATAAATCCTTTGTCCGTTTTTTGGATGAAAATTACAACGAGTTAATCTTCTGCAGAAACAACTGCTTGTCCTTTAGTTATTAATAATGCCTTTTCAATGTCATCAATTAAATCCGCCACTTCTTCAATACCTACTGAAAAACGTATTAAACCATCCTTAATGCCTTGTTGAGCCCTTACTTCCGGACTCATTAGCGCGTGTGAAGTTTGCGTGGGCGATAAGACCGTACTCTCGACCCCTGCCAAACTCATTGATGACTTAATCAAACTCAAGGATTTTTGAAATAAAGAAGCATTCAAATAAGGTTTTAACTCAAAGGATAGCATTCCACCAAAACCTTTCATTTGTTTTTTAGCCAATTCATGATCCTTATGAGAAGGAAGTCCCGGGTAATAAACATGGTCAATATCCTCGTGATTGTTTAAATAGGTCGCCATTTCCATAGCATTAGTATTTTGTGCCTTGACACGCAGGCCCATGGTCTTAATACTACGTTCTAACAGCCATACTGTATAATCACTTAAACTACCTCCAAAATTTTTTGCTAAATGAAAGATACGTTCCATGTGTTCTTCACTAGCAGCTACCGCGCCAGCACATATGTCCGAGTGTCCGCCCATGTATTTGGTAGCACTATGGATAACGACATCAATACCGAAATCTAACGGATTTTGATTTACCGGGCTCGCAAAAGTATTATCGATCATAGAAACGATATTATGTTTTTTTGCTAGCGCACCGACAGCGGCTATATCCGTAATTGTTAATAGTGGGTTTGATGGTGTTTCTATGTAAATGACCTTGGTATTTTCTTTAATCTTAACTTTAAAGTCTTTTGGTTCCCAACCTTCTGTAAAGGAGTATTCGATACCATATTTCTCAAACTCTTCGGTTACTAGATTATAAGTTCCGCCATAAAGGGTTTGTTGCAAAACCACATGATCACCAGCTCTTAAAAAAGCCATTAGAGCTGTACTAACCGCAGCCATACCACTTCCAAAAATAAGGGCCGACTCTGCGTGTTCCAAAGCCGCAATTTTTTTACATAATCCCTCTTGGTTGGGCGTATTGAAATATCTCGGATACCGTTTTACGTCTACATCATCAAATGCATAAGAGGTACTCATATATAAAGGTGAAACTGCTCCTTTATGCTGTTTATCCTCAAGCTCACCCACATGGGTACACACTGTATTCAATCCTTTTCTCTTGTCGCTCATGCTACATAAAATTTACGTTTTAAAGGTACAAAATAACCTTATACTTGAAATTGTTTCCATCTTCCTCTTTTAAATAAAATGATAGCGATAATGGCCAATAGAATTTCGGCCAAGGTAATCGCCATAAAAACGCCCAAAGCGCCGAGTTCTAAGTAAAATGCGGCTATATAGGCAAATGGCAACTGAAATAACCAAAACGCAATTACATTTATTCTTGTAGGCGTTCTTGTATCACCAGAACCGTTAAAAGCCTGTGTAACTACCATACCATAGGCATAGAAGATATAACCCGTGGCAATGATCTGTAAACAGAGACCTCCATATTCAACAACGACGGGTGCATTATTGAACCAGCTTACTATATCCTTAGCAAAAAATAGATAAACAAGAGAAACAGCTCCCATAAAATACGCATTGTACTTTCCCGTTTTCCATACTGATAGCGCTGCCCTATCTGGTTTTTTAGCTCCTAGATTTTGTCCTACTAGAGTTGCTGCTGCATTACTCATACCCCATGAAGGCATTAAGGAGAATAACATCACTCTAATAGCTATTGTATAACCCGCAAGTACTTCAGTTCCAAATTCGGACATCATTCGCATTAAAAAAACCCAACTAGAAGTTCTAATTAAGAATTGTGCTATACCACCCAGAGAAATATTAACAAGGTTAATCATAACTTTCATATTCAATATTAAATCCTTGACGTTCAATTTTATACTACTCCATCCAAAAAACAGTATACATAGTTGAAACAACACCGCTACTCCTCTACCAATATTCGTAGCAATGGCAGCGCCCATTACACCATATTCTGGAATTGGACCCCAACCAAAAATAAAAAGCGGATCAAGAATAATATTTAAACCATTAGAAAGCACTAAGGTCCACATGGCTACAGATGCATCCCCCGCACCCCTAAATATGGCATTGATAAGAAATAATAACATGATGGTCATATTACCTCCCAAAAGCCATTGGGTATAACCAAAACCTTCTTCAATAAGGCTTGTCTCCGCACCCATCAAAGAAAGGATGTCCTTTGCAAATAAAAAACCTAAAACGCCAACGGAGACGGAAACCAAAACTCCTAAACCTATAGCCTGTACTGCGGCTATTTTCGCTCCCTTCACATCTTTCTCACCAATTCTACGAGCAACTATTGCAGTAGCTGCCATACTTAAACCTATAGCTACTGCATAAATTAAAGTAACTACTGATTCTGTAAGTCCTATAGTTGCAACTGCGTTAACACTAACTTTTGATACATAAGCAATATCTACCAAAGCGAAAATAGATTCCATGAGCATTTCCAATATCATGGGAACGGAAAGCATGAAAATGGCTTTTCGAATACTACCTGAAGTAAATTCGGATTCTTTACCACTAACGGCTATCCAGAAATAATTAATAAATTTTTGAAGTGATTTTATATATGATCTCATAAAATAGAAATTTAGTTATTGAAAAAAAGAAGTAAAGTCTAATAAACCGCAATTGGAACAGCGGTTATGAAATATGCCTGGCGGCAAAGACTTTTGATATCAATAAAATTTCTAGAGCTTCATAAGACTACAAATATGAGAAAAAATATGCTACCTTAGAATATTGATTTTTAATTTTTTAAGGAGGTTTCTTTAACGAGTACCTGATAACATTTTAATTATTAACCGACATAAGACCTAAATATGAAATTTTACTTTGTTTTAGCGGTGGTATTTTTATTCACTTTCACTTCTTGTAAAAACACGAACAAAGCTATAGAAAATAAAACTCCAACAGGTTATCAAGGGCAAAAACCTAGTCCTATTGTACCTACGATAAACCGTCCGGTGCAAAAACAATGGAAGGGAATCTGGTCCTTATCCAATGAAACCTTCTTTACTAACGATTTTGATGGAGCTAGATTAAACGGTGTGGCTGATGACGGTAACGATCATTATACTATTTGGATAACTGCTGAGAACACACCTATTAATGTAAGTCCTTGGTATGCATTTAAAGTTTGGACAGGGCAACCGAGGGAAATCACCATAAAATTATCATATCAAGATTCTAGAAGCAGATACTATCCTAAAATTAGTAAAGATGGGTTAAAATTTAGTGTCTTGGATAGTACTTCTTATAAACCTATTAATGAAGGAGAAGGAGATTTTGGAATCAAAGCCGCTCCTGAATTTGTAGAATTGAAGATAAATATAGGAAAGGAACCGATTTGGATATCCGCCCAAGAACTATATACGTCTAAAAGAATAAAAAATTGGGTTGACTCGCTAGCCAGTAAACCATTTATCTCCACTTATGAAATTGGAAAGAGTACTGAAAATAGAGCGATGAACCTAATGGAAATTAAAGCCAATACAAATACAAAAAAGGCTGTAATGATTATCTCTAGACAACATCCGCCAGAAGTAACTGGTTTTCTGGCCATGAAATCTTTTATTGAAACAATAGCGGGTGAATCCCAGCAAGCGAAAGAGTTTAGAAAAAAGTATGACATTTTCGTAGTCCCCTTGATGAATCCGGATGGTGTGGACAATGGCCATTGGAGGCATAATATGGGCGGTATTGATTTAAATAGGGATTGGCAAAATTTTAATCAACCGGAAACTAAAAGTGTCAAAGACTTCTTAAACAAAAAAAGCAATGAGGGTTATGATTTTGTATTCGGTGCTGATTTTCATTCTACCTGGGACGATATTTATTATCCCATAGATAGCACCATCACAGGTGATAGAGGGAAAATCGTTTTCGACTGGATTGAAAGTATTAGTAGTAGGCTCCCTCAGAAAAAAACGAATATCAGTGCCTCGAAAAAGATTAATCCTACCATGGTTTCACGAAACTATTTCTTTGTAAATCATAATATGCCAGCTATAGTTTTTGAACTAGGGGACAATACGCCTCGCGATTTTCTAAAAAAGAAAGGTCAAGTAGCCGCTGAAGAGCTTATGCGTCTATTACAAGAAGAGTAAACTCTATTTGGTATAATTGGCCTTATATCTCCAGTAACTTAATGCACCTAAACCTAAAACTCCAGCCACGGTATAGTAAATAAATGTTGGCGTAACAACTTGTGCTCCACTTGCATAACTGTGCAGTCCCACCAAGTAAAAATTAACCCCTTGATAGGTCATCATAATACTACCGTAAGCTACTACACTTAAAAAATTAAAAGTCCATTTGCCTCTTAGTCCCGGAACTAATCGGGTATGTATTACAAAGGCATAAACCATAATTGAAATCAATGCCCAGGTCTCTTTAGGATCCCATCCCCAGTAACGTCCCCAACTTTCGTTAGCCCATTGACCACCCAAAAAATTACCAATGGTCAACATAATGAGTCCTACGGTAAGTGAAATCTCATTAATGATGGTCAGTTCTTTTAGATTGAATTCCATTCTTTTTTTATTCTTTTTTGTGGTAAGTAGCATTAATAGTAAGCATACTACGCCAAGAATCATTCCTACGGTCAGAGGACCATAACTCCCCACAATTACCGAGGTATGAATCATTAACCAATAGCTGTCCAGAACAGGTACTAGATTTCCAATAGTTGGATCTACCCAATTTTGATGTGCAAAAAATAGTAACATTGCCGCTACAAAAGAAGATGCAGCCACGGTCATATCACTTTTTCTTCCAAAAGCAATACCCATTCCCATGGTTGCCCAAGCAACAAAGAGAATACTCTCATAGGCATCACTCCAAGGTGCATGCCCAGATATGTACCAACGAAGAATTAAACCTACTGTATGCCATACGAAAAATAAAACTATAGTACCTTTTAAAAAGTAAACAGCGGCCTTCCATATTTCGCGTTCTTTAAAAATCTGGAAAATCAATATCGTAAACATTAAAAAACCCACAAGAAGGTAATAGCCATATAGCCTATTAAAAATATCCAATTTGTTATAGACAACTTCCGTATCAATTCTATTCTGCGAAGGCAAAACTTCACTACCATGATTCGCTTGATTTTGTTTAAATGCGGCCAACAATTTATCTGCCTCGTTATAATCGCCAGATTGCTGAGCTTTCCCAAGCGTCATCAAATAATACGGCATAGCATTTTTAATGAAGTTGGCATAAAGCGAATCGGAAACTTGATACTGCCCTCCTCTATATTCTATTGCCGAGATCCATTTGTTATTTTCATCATTTAACAAGGGAAAAATCTTTACTATCTGCTGGCTTAACGCTTGGTCCAATAAATTTAGACGAATATTGATATCCTTTATATCGCGTTGAAATTTGTTTGGACTCGCCTTGGTCGTAGCCTCCCTAATGAAAGGTGCTAACTTGTATTGACCCTTTTCATCAAAGAAATCTGTTGCCTTAATATATTTCTGGCCGCTAGGTATACCTATTACTTTTCTAATACTATCGTTTTGGGCCTTTTTATCAACTGCAATAAATTCCGTGTTATACCAAATGGCAGGATTCATCATCATGGAGAGAAATACTTGGTCAGAACTAAGTCCTGAATACGTATCCTTTAAACTTAGTTTTCTTAGAAGTTCTGATGAAAAAGTGTTTATTGGTTTCATTCGTCCGCCCTCATCCTGAATAACCAGTTTTCCAAATTTATCTGCATGTTCCTTAGCAACTATGGATGCTCTCAATAAAGAGTCTACTTGAAACTGCGTTGGTTCGGTAGCATGATCATGACCATCACCTACAGAATGTTCCTGCGCGGATATTGGCATACAAAAACCTATCAGTAAAGCAATTGTAGCTAATGCCTTTTTCTTTTTCTCTTTTAACTTGTTCAAGGAATTGCTTAAGTCCTTAAAACGCGTTTTTCCAAAGAACATAATGCCCAATAAACCAATATATAAAAGAAAATAGCCAACATAGGTAATCCATGTTCCCCAGAAATCATGATTAACGGAGAGTGTAGTTCCTTTTTCATCAGGATCAAAACTTGCTTGAAAGAAACGGTACCCTTTATGGTCCAAAACATGGTTCATATAAACATCATAATCAAAGGTTCTTTCGTCTTTTACCGTAATTTTACTCATGAAAGAAGCGTAACCTTTCTCCGTGCCAGGATATTTTTCTGCGATAAAATCGTTCAATTGAACACTAAAAGGTAATTCATGTACTTTGGAACCATAGCGTAATGCAAAATCTAATCCACCGACTTTAATTTTATCCGTAAAATCGGTTCCTCCCTTTCCGCCAAGGACTTTTATTTTTTTAGTTTCACCGTTTGAAGTAATGGACATTAATAATGCATCTGTATCAAAATCGGTTTTCTCCGCCTCAGGAATTTCTACCACTCCGTAACTTCCTTGAATAAGGGAGTCTGGAATAACAAATTGCATATTGGCGGCATTGTAAAGAGACCGCAGTTGTAAAGGCTGTAAACTGTCCTTCTCCAAGACTCCTTGAAATTGGTCCGCCATGCGCATAAAACTTCCAGCAAATGGAGATTTAATTTCATATCGTTCCCCTGTGGTCGCAATATTAATAGAACCTTCCGTAGGCACGTTCAATGCAAATAAAACCCCGTGTATACTACTTACCTTTCCATTTTCTAAATAATGTTCATGTCGCTGACCATCACCTGCTTCTACTATTTTTAAATAAAGGTTTCCTGAGCTATCGGGAACAAGACCTTCTTTTGCACCTTCTATAAAACCTTCATAGATAATGGTGAAAGGCTGACCGTTGAAATCAGAATTCCAAGGAAGGTTAGATTTTATGTCCTCTGCCGTGACGATTAAATCATCTTCTAAAACTTTTCTTCTAGGCTCACCTTCTATCTTTCCATCAACATGTGCAGTAAAATAGGTTTTATCAGAATAAAAAATATTCTCTGTCTTTCCTTCACGTATAGGCATCATACCTTCAAAACTGATATATCGAGTAACAAAAGCGCCTATGATTATCAATATCCAAGAAACATGAAGTAATAAGACGGGCCACTTCTCTTTTCTTAAGAGGCGGTATCTGAAAATATTACCTACAAAATTTATTACAAAAAACACCATAATAACCTCAAACCATGTAGCATTATAAACCCAAATACGCGCGGTTTCGGTAGAGTACCAACTTTCAATAAAAGTTCCAAAAGCCATTGCAGTAGCAAAAACTATAAACAAAATGGACATTAAACGAGTGGAGAAGAAAATTTTCTTGAGCAATTCTGTCATAAGAAAATACATTGGTTTTCAGCATGCAAAAATACGCTCTTTTTACCATTTTGGACAGGAATTAAGCATTTTAAACCTTAAACAAAAGTGTTAATTTTTATCTTAATAAAGCGCTATTATTCTTTGTACTTTTGAACCATGATTTCAGTAGTTTTATTGGGAACTGGCAATGTAGCAAAGAATCTATTCGAATCCTTTTTGAAAAGGGACGAAGTTTCTATTACCAAGGTGTTTGGTAGAAAAGAGGAAGCCCTATCCTATTTTAGCAGTCGTACCGAAACAAGTACCAATTGGAAATCGCTACCAAAAGCCGATATATATATTTTGGCTATTAATGACGATGCCATAGCAGAAGTATCAAAAGAATTAACCACAAGTGGTTTAATAGTACATACATCCGGTAGTGTAGCATTAGATGCTTTAAAAAAGCATCAACGTTTTGGGGTTTTTTACCCATTGCAAACTTTCACTTCCAATAAAATAGTAGATTTTGAAGAAATACCTATCTGTCTAGAAGCAAAGGATGCATCGGATTTACAATTACTTGAAACATTAGCACATCTGTTGAGCAACCATGTGGCACATATTTCATCAGAAAAACGAAAAATTCTTCATTTGGCTGCCGTATTCGTTAATAATTTCACTAACCATATGTACACCATAGCAGATAATATTTGTGAAAGTAATGACTTAGATTTTAGCTTATTAAAACCTTTGATTAAGGAGACAGTTTCTAAGCTAGACAGTCTTAGCCCAACTGAAGCGCAAACGGGCCCTGCAAAAAGAGGAGATTTAAAAACGCTTCATGGGCATCTAGACCTCTTAGAAGGTTCTCAACATAAAGAAATTTATAAATTAATGAGCAACGTAATTAAAGCTTCCTATGGAAAAAAGTTATAAAGAATATTTAAAGGATATTACCACATTTATATTCGATGTCGATGGCGTATTTACGGATGGTAGCCTTATGGTAACTTCTAATGGAGAAATGTTACGTAAAATGAACGTAAAAGATGGTTATGCCTTAAAAGTGGCCTTACAAAAGGGATATCAGGTCTGTATTATTACCGGAGGTACGAACGAAGGGGTCAGAATTCGTTTAAAAGGTCTGGGTGTTCAGGATATTTATATGGGTGCCCATCATAAAATTGAAGCCCTAAACGAATATTTACAAAACAACAGTATTGCCGCTAAAAATGTACTTTACATGGGAGATGATATTCCAGATATTCCGCCTATGAAAGCAGTTGGTCTTCCTTCTTGTCCGCAAAATGCAGTTCCCGAAGTAAAGGCCGTAAGCGACTATATTTCCCATATAAATGGTGGACAAGGCTGCGTAAGGGATGTTATAGAGCAGGTTTTGAAGGTGCAGGGTAATTGGATGGGTAATTTTAGTGCGGCAAACGATTAAAAATGCTGAAAGATAGATTAAAAGACTACAAACTTATACTCGCCTCTGGCTCTCCTCGAAGAAAAATGTTCTTTGAAGAAATGGGTTTGGATTTTGAAATTCAGTTGCGGCCTGTAGAAGAAGTATATCCCCCATATTTAAAGGGTAAGGAAATTTCTGATTATCTGGCAATTTTAAAGGCTAGTGTTTTTCAAGAAGATCTTAAAGTAAATGAAATACTTATAACTTCGGATACAGTGGTATGGCATAATAGGGAGTCTCTCGCAAAAGCGGATACACGCAAAGAAGCTTTTGAAATGTTGAAAAAATTATCAAATGACTGGCATGAAGTTATTACATCGGTGTGTTTTACCGCTCCAAGAAAACAGGAGGTTCTTAATCATACCACAGCGGTCAAATTCAGGGAGCTGAATGATGATGAAATCAATTATTATATTACGAACTACAAACCTTTTGATAAGGCCGGTGCCTACGGCATTCAAGAATGGATTGGTTTGGTTGGCATAGAACAAATAAAAGGGTCCTACACCAATGTCGTTGGGTTGCCTACACAATTAGTTTACAAAACGTTAATGAACATGGTGGGATAATCCCTTTTCGGTAATTTAGTAAAAAAATAAATCATGAAATCTACGTTGAAATTTCCGGAGGTCATCTCTTTAGTATTATTAGCTCTTTTAGGATTTACATCTTGTTCTGAAAACAAAAAAGAAAAAGCTATTATTGCCCTAAATGAAGAGGTCAAAGCAACTAAAGTTCTTAAGAAGAACGAATTATCCCAAAACTTTAAGGACTACTGGTATGCTGGAAAGGCAGAAATAACCTCTTACAAATTAGAACAAGCAAGATATGGTGAAATGAGAGAAGGTACAGCCGTATTGGTCTATGTTACGGAGCCTTTTCTAAAGGATAAGCAAGTTAAAGCCGACGGTAATAACCCAGATAATATCCCCGTTCTTAAACTAAATTCTACCAAGAACTACCTCACGGGAATTTATCCTTATTCGATTATGAACAGTAGTTTTTATCCTGTTTATGACAACCAACACGCCTTAAAAATAACTTTTTCTTCGCAAGAATGGTGCGGCCAAGTATACACACAATTAAATAACAGAGCCAAATTTGAGGTAGCGTCTCACTCCTATTTTGAAAGCGAAGCAGACCAAGAATTACAATTGAACAAAACCGTTTTAGAAAATGAAATTTGGAATAAGATTCGTATAAATCCAGAAAATTTACCTCAAGGTGATTTTAAAATGATTCCATCATTGGAGTTTTCACGATTAACCCATAAAGAATTAAAATCGTATGATGTAAAGGCTTCATTGACCCCTAAAGGTGACCTGAGAACTTATGAGGTTACTTATCCTGAATTAAATAGGACTTTAAAGATTAACTTTAGTTCAGAATTTCCTAATACCGTAGAAAGTTGGTCAGATTCATTTACTAGCGGTTACGGCCCCAATGCCAAAACACTTACATCAACTGGAACAAAAATAAAAACCTTAAATACGCCTTACTGGAGACAAAACGGGAATAAGGATCTGTATTTAAGAGACAGCTTAGGAATATAGTTTATGGAAGAGTTTTTAATAAACCACAAAGATGAATTAATTTCAACACTGGTGGTGTTTGCGCTGCTATTACTTTTGAAATTTATTTTTACCAAGGCGGCAAAAAAAGTTGGAAAAATTAGTGATTTCAATCCCGTACGAACTAATCTTATCATAAAATATATATCTATAGCGTTAACTATAATCGCTTTAGCAGCGTTTACTTTAATATGGGGTGTTAATTATAAAGATTTAGGCGTATTGCTATCCTCAGTATTTGCGGTTATCGGTGTAGCTCTTTTTGCGCAGTGGTCTATTTTAAGTAATATCACAGCAGGTGTTATTATTTTCTTTTCCTTTCCATTTAAAATCGGAAATACCATTAGAATCTTGGATAAAGAATTACTTGACCCGGAAAGTACTGATAAAGACACCTTTACCATAGAAGACATCAAAGCTTTTCATTTACATCTGAGAAAGAATAATGGCGAAATTTTAACCTATCCCAACAATATGGTTCTTCAAAAGGGTGTGGTTTTAATCGCTACTTACGACGGACAAATCATTTCAGAAGTGGGTGAAGCTTAGTTTGTTAAAGAAGTCGTAAAATAGTATCCTAGGGTATTAATCTTGTTATCTTTGGAACTACACTAAAATCTATCCAATGCGACACTTTGTGGCTATTTTTATCTGTAGCTTTCTACTTTCAAACTTAGTTACGGCTCAAACTCCAAAAAATCAGAATCCTTCGGACATTTATCATGCGGTAAAGAAGCTCAACTTTCTAGGAACCGCTTTATACGTAGCTGCTCATCCGGACGATGAAAATACGAGATTAATAGCTTATTTAGCCAATAATGTTCATGCAAGAACTGGTTATCTCTCCTTAACCAGAGGAGACGGCGGTCAAAATTTAATAGGCCCAGAGCTTAGAGAGTTATTAGGTGTTCTTAGGACGCAAGAACTTTTGGCGGCAAGAAGGGTTGATGGAGGAGAACAGTTTTTTACCCGAGCGAACGATTTTGGCTACTCTAAACATCCTAAAGAAACCCTACGAATTTGGGATAAAAATACCATTCTAGGAGATGTGGTAACTACCATAAGAAAATTTAAGCCAGATGTTATTATTAATAGATTTGACCATAGAAGTCCCGGTACAACGCACGGCCATCATACATCTTCTGCAATGCTTAGTGTAGAAGCATTTGATATGGCAAATGACCCCAATGCATTTCCAGAAAGATTAGCATCTACTGAATTATGGCAGCCTCAACGACTATTTTTTAACACGTCTTGGTGGTTTTATGGAAGTCAAGAAAAATTTGAAAAGGCGGATAAGTCAAAACTATTAAATGTTGATGTTGGTATATTTTATCCCACTTTAGGCAAATCCAATAATGAAATAGCATCTTTGGCCAGTAGTCAACATCTGTGTCAAGGCTTTGGTAGGCTGAGCACAAGAGGTTCACAAACGGAATATGTTGAGCTACTAAAAGGTGATTTGCCAAAAGGAAAAAATGATTTATTTGAAGGCATCAATACAACCTGGTCCCGAATAGAAGGAGGTGAACAAATAGGTACTATTTTAAATAAGGTTGAAGAAAATTTCAATTTTAAGAATCCAGCGGTGCATCTATCAGATTTAGTCAAAGCATACAACCTATTACAAGAGGTAAGCGATGAACATTGGAAAAATTTAAAATCCATAGAACTGAGAACTATAATTTCCGCAATTACAGGTCTTCATATACAGGCATTCGTTACTACTGCCAACTCCAATCCTGGGGAAGTAATTTCCGTAACCATGGAAGCTTTAAACCGAAGTGAAAATAAGATAGTTCTAGAATCGATTTCAATAAATGAACAGCAGATTTCCGATGCTACATCAAATCTTGTAGAAAACGAGCTGTATAAAAAAACTATCGACTTTACGATTCCTCTGAACATGAATTTTACAAGCCCCTATTGGTTATTAGAAAAGGGTACTCTGGGGACATATAAAGTTGACGACGAGGAGTTAATAGGGCTACCGGAAACACCTAGAGCCTTCAACGCAACCTTTAACTTAGTTTTCGAAGGCACTAAAATACCAATGACAACAAGCATCATTTATAAATATGCGAAACCCGATAAAGGAGAGATTTATCAACCTTTTGAAATAGTTCCGGAGGCTACTGCTAGCTTTAGTGATAAGGTCATCATATTTTCTGACGATACGCCAAAAGAGATTCCGGTTACTATAAAAGCACACAAGGATAATATCGCTGGAGTCGTTCAATTCTGTTTTGATAACAAATGGAGTGTAGATAAAGAAGTTAAGGAGTTCAACATTGCCGAAAAAGGAGATGAACAAACGGTTTTCTTTACCCTAAGTCCTCCCCAATCTGAAGATGAAAGTTACATCTCCCCTATTATAAAATTGAATGGTGCCAACATAACAAAAGAATTAGCGACCATAGCTTACGACCACGTTCCTACGCAGACCATCTTACTGCCATCACAGGCCAAAGTAGTGCGTTTGAACATTGAAAAGGTTGGTGAACATATTGGTTATATTATGGGGGCTGGTGATGCAGTTCCTACAAGTTTAGAACAAATAGGCTATAAAGTACATCAAATAGACCCAGCCGATATAACCGAAGCTACATTAGATAAATACGATGCTGTTGTCTTAGGAATAAGAGCTTACAACGTTGTAAAAGAACTGAGCTTCAAGCAAAAATACATCTTGGATTATGTTAAAGACGGTGGTAATGTTATTGTGCAGTATAACACCGCTGGAAGATGGAATAGTCAATTTGAGAATATTGCGCCTTATGAATTACAAGTTTCTAGAGACCGTGTCACAGATGAGAACTCAGAAGTTATAATTATTGCCAAAGACCATTCATTGGTAAATTATCCTAACAAAATCTCTGAAGACGACTTTAGTGGATGGGTCCAGGAAAGAGGGCTTTATTTCCCTAACAAATGGAGTAAAGAATTTACCCCTATTCTAGAAATGAAAGATGAAGGAGAAAGCATAAAAAAAGGGAGTCTTTTAATAGCACCCTATGGAGAAGGAAATTATATTTACACGGGACTAAGCTTTTTTAGAGAGTTACCAGCTGGTGTTCCAGGGGCATATAAACTATTTTCCAATATGCTTTCCGTAGGAAAAGATAAGTTAGAGAACGAAGACCAAATAAAAGGATGAGCAAAGAAAGAGACGAAAATAGAACTTGGAAAAAAGAGTACTCCATTGTGCTTGTTCTAAATCTTATTTATATTCTTGTATTCTACTATTTAATGACATCATTCACATAATATGGGAGTATTAGATTGGACTATTCTTTGTGGCACCCTACTATTTATTGTAGCTTATGGTGTATGGAAAACCAAAGGAAGCACTAATGTAAACGACTATGTAAGAGGAGGAAACGAAGCTAAATGGTGGACTATTGGCCTATCGGTCATGGCAACACAGGCGAGTGCAATTACCTTCCTATCAACTCCAGGACAAGCTTTTCATGACGGTATGGGATTTGTTCAATTCTATTTTGGACTTCCTTTGGCCATGATTATCATATGTCTCGTATTTATTCCGCTTTATCATCGGATGAAAGTATATACGGCCTATGAGTTTTTAGAGAGCAGGTTTGACCTTAAAACCCGTTCCTTAGCGGCCATTTTGTTTCTTATCCAGAGGGGTTTAGCAGCGGGAATAACGATTTTTGCCCCCTCTATCATTCTTTCTGCGGTACTAGGTTGGGATTTACGCACCTTAAATATCATTATAGGTACTTTGGTAATTATCTACACAGTTTCTGGAGGAACTAAAGCTGTAAGCGTAACACAGAAGCAGCAAATGTTCATTATAATGACGGGGATGTTCATCGCTTTCTTTTTTATTCTTGGTTACCTACCTTCAGATATCACCTTTGGAAAAGCAATGAAGATTGCGGGAGCAAGCAATAAATTAGATGTTCTTGATTTTAGCATGGACACCTCCAGTAGATATACATTTTGGAGTGGCATAACGGGCGGGCTTTTTCTCGCATTAGCCTACTTTGGTACAGACCAGAGTCAAGTACAACGTTATCTCTCTGGAAAATCAATAAGAGAGAGTCAATTAGGATTGGTTTTTAACGGAATATTTAAAATTCCTATGCAATTTTTTATTCTCTTGGTCGGAGTAATGGTTTTTGTGTTTTACCAATATAATCCGTCTCCGTTAAATTTTAATCCATCTGCTACCCAAGCTGTAATGAACTCGGAATATGCGGAAGATTATAAACTACTACAAGAAGGTCAAGTTTCCTTGGAGGCTGAAAAACGCATTGCACAAAACGATTTTTCAGCTGCGCTAGAGATTAAAGAGTATGCCGCTGTGGAAGTAGCCAAAAAAAGGATAATAAAGATTAATGAAAAGGATAGGGCAAATAGAGTTGCCGCTAAATTACTTATAGCTCAAGCAGACGAAACCGTAGAAACCAATGATAAAGATTATGTTTTTATACATTTCATCCTCAATAACCTTCCAAAAGGTCTTATCGGTTTGCTATTAGCTGTTATCCTATCTGCTGCAATGTCTTCTACTGCATCAGAACTTAATGCACTTGGAACCATAACGGCATTGGACATATACAAAAGAAACAAGTCGCTTGGCAATAAAGTTCTTTCCTTTATAAATCGTATATCTTTTGGCTATTATAAGGGCAATACGAATACAGTATTAACAGAAAAACATTACGTCCGTGCCTCTAAGGGTTTTACCCTTTTATGGGGTATAATAGCAATTTTGATAGCTTGTATAGCTAGTCTTTTTGATAATTTAATACAGTTGGTAAATATTATTGGAAGTATATTCTACGGTAATGTACTTGGTATATTTTTATTAGCCTTTTTCTTGAAATTCGTAAAAGGTAATGCAGTATTCTTTGCGGCTTTATTAACGCAAGTAATTGTTTGCGTCGTATACTATAACCTCATACATATTTATCCCTCCGGTGAGGAAAAATTAGGTTATTTATGGTTGAACTTTATTGGATGTGCGTTGGTAATGACCATAGCCATCATCTTTGAAGTCTTTGACCGCATGCTTAATAAACCGCTAGGCTCGAATTAATAATGATTTATAGGGGCCGTTTTAATTAAGTTATGAATTGCGCATCTCAAACCTACTTTGATAATTAATAATAAATAGGGCTAAGTTGATATCAAGGATAGAAGCATATTTTATAGCGAACTACACTAACAAACCGCTCTTAATTAAGGCTCCTGGTAGAATCAATATCATAGGAGAACATACAGATTATAACTTGGGTTATGTTTTACCAGCAGCTATAAACAAGGGCATTTACTTTGCTATTAAAGGGAATCGGTCTAGCACCATTCGTGTAGAGTCCTTTATAACTTCACCAGAGCAAATCATATTTGATATAGCGGCAAATAGCACCCCTTTTAGCTCTTTTTGGGGAAATTATTTTAAAGCTATTCTAGAAATTTTGGTAGAGAAAAAGTACCCTTTAAAAGGGTTCGATTGTGTTTTTGGTGGAGACATACCCATAGGTTCTGGTCTTTCCTCTTCAGCTGCATTATGTTGTGGTTTTATTTTTGCCATCTCCCAAGCCCTTCATATTAAAATTTCAAAGGAAGAGATTGCTATCATTGCACAAAAAGCGGAGCATCGTGTTGGAATAAATTGTGGTCTAATGGACCAATATGCACTATTGTTCGGGAAAAAATCCCATGCACTTTTTTTAGACTGCAAAACCCTAATTCATGAATATGTCCCAATAAATATAAAAGGTTACAGTTGGGTCCTTATTAATTCTAACATTAAGCATAATTTGGCAGTAGATACTGCCTATAATAAGCGAAGAGCCTCATGCGAATTCATCGTAAAAAAGATGAAAGCCATTAAAAATAATGTAAGCTCTTTGCGCGATGTTTCATTAGCTGATTTAAAAAAAATAATTAATGAAGTATCACTAGTAGACTACAAAATAGCCCGTTATGTGCTAGAAGAAAATGAAAGAGTCTTAAAAATGAAACTCGCTCTAAAAAACGGGAATGCCGAAGGTATCGGTGAAATTTTATTAGATGGACATTGGGCCATGTCCAAAGAATTTGAAATAACCACGAAAGAGTTAGATTGCCTAGTTGATATTGGCGAAGAATTACCAGGTATTATAGGCTCACGCATGATGGGCGGAGGATTTGGCGGATGCACCATAAATTTGATAAAAAAAGAACTTCTGAACAAAAGTATAGAAACGATAGTGTCACAATATAAATTGCGAACAGGAATAGATGCGGAAGTATATCACTTACAGGTAGCTGATGGAATTCAAGTTATAAATCTGGCGCAATAAAAAACCTGTAACTCACAAGGAATTACAGGTTTTTATAGTTATAAGGAAGCACTTTATTTAGCGCCCCATTCTTTCAAGGAATCTTTGTTCATTTTTACATAATCATCGTTACCTGCAGCTTCAGCTCCTGTTAATGATTTTTTTGCAGCTGCTATAGCTCCTTTTTTATCTCCGGCCTTCGCTAAAATTAAGGATTGTTGTCTCAATTGCCAAAATGCTGGTTTTTCGGTCATACTCATGGCCTTGTTCATCCATTCTTTAGCTTTATTGATATCTTTATCCTCACTAGAATAATAAACGGCAGCGGCATAATAATCACCAGCACTAGGACCAGCTAGAACTTTATCTATACTACTCATCACCGTTTTGTCCGCTGGTACTTCAAAAGGAATAGCAACATATACGTTATCCCAAATAATACCAAGATTAGCACCGTTACTCTTTACATCATCAATTGTAATGGTAAAAGTTTCTACGGGCATATCAATAGGATAAACAGGTACCGTTGCTTTGGCTACAACCTTAGCCTCATCCCATTCCCTAGGTGTACCACCTCCTTGTGTATCGCTGTAAAAGAATACCTCCCAATTTTTCTCGCTTGGTTTAGAAAAAATAGAATATGTTCCAGACTTTACCTCTTGTCCGGCAATAGTCACATCGGTATCAAAACTTATTTTAGTAAAGGCATTTGCTCCGGTTCTCCATAGTTTACCGTAAGGAACTAAATCCCCAAAAACAGTTCTGCCACGCATAGACGGTCTTGAATAATCTACTATAACCTCAGTTAAACCAACTGTTTGCATCAGCTTAGATGCTGGACTCGGCGCTGGTGTCTGAATTTGCGCTTCCAAGGAAAAGGAAGCCACAATCGCTAATAAAAAGAGTACTACTTTATTCATAATAAGTTCAATTTTAGTGTTTTTACAAAACTAAAGATAAACCCAAGCAGCAGTAGTTAAGAAAGTCTTAAATAACTAATGATAGCTATTGTAATTAATCATATCCCATAAAACAATATATTACATTTTGTTTAACTAATAATATTTTTCATTCAACATAAATGAACATATATTTGTTAAAACATTTTCATGAAGTTGTACCAGTTACATTCTAAACAAGCTTTGCCTATTTCTATAACTAAAGCTTGGGATTTTCTATCTGATCCCGGAAATCTTAAGGTCATTACCCCAGAACATATGGGTTTCACCATACTATCAGGTGCGGACAGGCCCATGTTTCCAGGACAAATAATACAATACAAAGTTTCTCCTTTCCCTGGATATACTACAAAATGGGTTACTGAAATAACACATGTAAAAGCGGGAGAGTATTTTGTTGACGAGCAGCGTTTTGGGCCCTATGCGCTATGGCATCACAAACATTTTATCAAGGAGATTGATGGCGGCGTAGAAATGGAGGATATTATAGATTATAAAATTCCTCTTGGTATTCTTGGGCAAATAGCACATCCCATAATCGTTAAAAACCAGCTTAAAAAAATATTCGAATTTAGAGAGCAAAAATTAATAGAACTTTTTGGAAGCATTGAAGGAGCTCCAAAAACAATAACATATAAATCATTCTAAAATATGAGCAAAAATATACTCTTAATAGGAGGTTCGCATGGCATAGGATATGCTTTGGCTAAAAAATTACAGAACAAGCATAATGTCTATGTTGCGTCCCGTACCAAGGAAGAATTAGACAATCTTGAGGTAACCCATATTCCATTTGACGCCACCACCGATGAATTGGACATGACCCAACTACCCGAGGAAATTCATGGGTTTGTCTATTGTCCTGGAAGTATAAATCTAAAACCCTTTAAAATGATGAGTTTAGATACCTTCGAGGAAGATATGCACCTTAATTTCTTTAGCATGGTACGCAGCGTAAAAACGGTAATAGGCAAAATGGCCGAGGGTAGTAGCATGGTGTTTTTTAGTACGGTAGCCGTAGGAACGGGAATGCCGTTCCATACAAGTGTAGCGGCCGCAAAGGGCGCAATAGAAGGTTTTGCAAAATCAATGGCTGCAGAATACGCACCAAAATTACGCGTAAACGTAGTAGCCCCTTCTTTAGTGAACACGCCATTGGCAGGACGCTTATTAAATAATGATAAGAAAGTGGAGATGATGTCTCAACGTCACCCGCTTAAAAGAGTAGGAACACCAGAGGATATCGCTAATATTGCCTTGTTTTTATTGAGTGACGACAGTACTTGGATGACCGGCCAAATAGTAGGGGTTGATGGTGGAATGTCCACATTGAATATATCCTAGAATATGAGTAAAGAAGTTTCCGTTTTTTGGTTTAGAAGAGATTTACGGCTTGATGATAATATTGGATTTCTCCAAGCACTTAAAAGTGACTTTCCAGTACTGCCTATTTTCATTTTTGATACTAAAATTTTAGACAAGTTACCTAAAGATGATGCGAGGGTTACCTTTATCCATAATACCCTTCAGGACATGCGGTCTACTTTACAGGAAGAAAACGATAGCTCTATTGGACTTTATTACAACAACCCAAAACAAGTATTTAAAGACCTTTTAGATGAATATGATGTAAAAGCAGTATTCACAAATCATGATTACGAGCCATATGCAACCAAGCGGGATGAGGAAGTAAAGTATTTTTTAGGGGAGCAAGAAATTCCATTTCATACTTTTAAAGACCAGGTTATTTTTGAGAAAAGTGAAGTCGTAAAAGATGACGGTGACCCCTATGTAGTTTACACCCCCTACAAGAATAAATGGAAATCTAAATTTAATGCAGACCATCTAACTGTACATTACACAAGTCAATACAGGGGTAATCTCATAACCCATTCAAGATTACCCAACCTTTCCTTGTCTGACATGGGGTTTGAGACATCAAAAATAAAAGTGCCAGAATATACGGTTACCCCTACCCTGATAAATAATTATGAGGATACACGAAATTTTCCAGCGATTGAAAATGGAACCTCAAGATTAGGACCTCATTTAAGATTTGGTACGGTTTCCGTTCGCAAAATGATGAAAAAAGCCATAGCGGAAGAAAACGAAATCTTTTGGAGCGAACTGATTTGGAGAGAATTCTTTATGCAAATCCTATGGCATTTTCCCCATACGAACAACACAGCGTTTCGTTCAAAATACGACCGCATCGAATGGAGAAACAATGAGGATGAATTTGAAAAATGGAAAAATGGCATGACAGGTTATGCGTTGGTAGACGCGGGAATGCGAGAGCTCAACGCTACCGGTTACATGCACAATAGGGTTCGTATGTTAGTTGCAAGTTTCCTTTGCAAACATCTCTTGATAGATTGGCGCTGGGGCGAAACCTATTTTGCAGAAAAATTATTGGATTATGATATGAGCGCTAATGTTGGTAATTGGCAATGGGCGGCAGGCAGTGGTGTTGATGCTGCTCCGTATTTTAGGATTTTTAACCCTATGACACAGATTGATAAATTTGATAAACAAAAAGAATACATCAATAAATGGGTGCCAGAGCTACAAGAACTAACCTACCCTTCTAAAATGGTTGACCATAAAATGGCTCGTGAGCGTTGTTTAAAAACGTATAAAGAAGCCGTAAGCTAGTCAAAATTAAGACTGGATAATTGATTATTCAATTGCTGTTTCTCTATAACTCTTCGCTTTAGAATATTTACATAATTCAATGCCATATTATTGCCATAATCAGCGTAGGCTTTGGAAGCCCAAGCAATAGCTTCTTCTAAATTACCATTTATCTCATTGATTATGGCCATATTGTAGTAGGCACGTCCGGCTACTTTCATTTTTGGATTGTTAATTTCTTGTTCCCATAAATCAGCAGCACCGTTCCAATCACCGGTCTGCGCCCTTCTTCTAGCGATGGAAAATTTATCTGTTCCGCGAACAAAATAATCCCTCGCCACTCTTCTTCTTAAGGGTTTGGTATGTAGTCCATAACGGCCACCTAAATTATTGCTAATCTGCTGCACGCCTTCTTTTCGGCCAATTATTGCTTCAATCGCTTTTACCGGATTGATCCCTGCTCCTCTTGAGGTAAGATAGTCTTTAGTAATATACTCATCTAACAACGTTTTCTCCACCGGGTCATAAACACGCCAACCATTTTTTATAACGGTGTTTAACTGCACCTTATGTCCGGGTACCTTTGCTTCGATTCCTAAATTATTCGGTATAGTTACCATACTTAGCTCATAGTCCGCGGTAGTGTCAGTGTCATAAAATTCAAGTGAAAACAAAATATCCACATCATATGTTTTGCATATATTTTCAACGGTCTCCCAAGAAAGTGCAGCCGGAAAAACACTAAGGCCTTTTCGTTGCGAATCGATATCCGTTATTATTTCAACTTTATCAAAACGCTTTCCTCGTGTCAATTCATCGGACAAGCCAATAATGGCCGCCTGCGCTCCTTCTTTGTCTAAATTTTTTCCTTCTAAGGAAAGTATTTTATCTATTTCATCCACTACCTTATTACCCTCGGATGGTATACTTCTGTTTATAATTCCAATTTTCGTAATATCCGAACTTAAAGGAAGTTTAGCAGGCTCTGTAACACCCATTGTTAAACGATTGGTGGCACTACAAGCACCCAAGCACATAAATAAAACAACAAACACAGTTAACCGAAGTATACTTTTCATAATAATTAGAATTATGTGTAATTAGTTGAATACTAACGATTATAGGGTCGATAAATTGTAGTAATAGCAAGAATAGCAACTTGTTTATTTAATGAAAGAGACTAATTAGCGTTGCCTAAAATGATTGATGTTTTGATGATATAACTATTCAGATAAAGAAAAAAGACCTTTAAACGAACTTCTTTTCCATGACCTAACGTCGTATATTTATACGACAATATTGTGCCAAGAATGAATCGCTATTTACTTTCTATCGATTTTGTAAAAACTGAACTATTATGGTAGTTGTTTGGTTCAAAAGGGACTTAAGACTTTTAGACCATGAACCGCTCGTAAAGGCCATTAGAACAGGGTTTCCTATACTATTTGTGTTTAGTTTTGAACCCTTATGGACAACAGATACGCATTACAGCAATAAACATATCAATTTTATCAAGGAAAGTTTATCGGACCTACAACGGCAACTAAGTTTTTATAATACCAAGGTTTTGGTAACAAATAAGTCCATTATTAACATCTTTAAAACCTTACACCAACAACAGAAAATAACGCATATATTTTCGCACCAAGAAACCGGCATGCGCATTACCTATGACCGAGATATTGCGGTATCTAAATGGTGTAATCGGTATGGAATTCAATGGGATGAAAGTACTCAAAATGGTATTTTTAGAGGAAGACGAGATAGAAAACAGTGGAAAGAAGATTGGGTTTCCTTCATTAATGCGGATATCTGGAAGCCGAAAATGGAAAGAGGCAGGTTTTATACTACCACTGCTATAGATTCTTTGATGGAAAAATTCTTCACCCCAGTTTCTTTAAAAACCACGAGCAACCCAAAAATTCAGAAAGGAGGCACACGATATGCAGTGAAATATCTCGACTCTTTTTTAAACGAACGTATAAAAGGATATAATAGTAATTATTCAAAACCCGCTACTTCAAGACTTCACAGTAGCCGATTATCTCCTTATCTGGCATGGGGTAATTTATCTACACGACAGGTCTGCCAATACGCGGCGGGGCATAAAAAGAGTGCTGAGCACAAGCGCAATCTAAGTTCTTTTCTATCGCGCATGCGATGGCAAGCACACTTCGTTCAAAAGTTTGAAATGGAAGGAGCTATGGAGTTTAGAAGTTTAAATAAGGGATATCATCAATTAGAAAAAGAAATAAAACCAGATTTACAGCAAGCATGGCGCGATGGAAAGACTGGTGTGCCATTAATCGATGCTGCCATGCGCTGTTTAATGGAAACTGGTTTTGTGAATTTTAGGCTACGTGCCATGCTAGCTTCTTTCTTTACGCATCTCCTTTGGCAACCTTGGCAAGATTGCACGGAACATTTGGCCCAGCATTTTCTAGATTTTGAGCCAGGAATACATTTTCCGCAATTGAATATGCAATCTGGTGAAACAGGTGTTAATACCATTAGAATATACAACCCTATAAAAAATAGTAAAGAACATGACCCAGACGGTGTTTTCATTAAAAAATGGGTGCTAGAACTAAAGGAACTACCCTCCCAATATATTCATGAACCATGGAAAATTCCACCAATGGAACAAGGCTTTTTAGACTTTGTTATCGGTAAAGACTATCCAGAACCCATAGTATGTTTAAAAACGATGCGAAAATTTGCCGGAGACGCTTTGTATGCTTTCAAAAAGAACAAAAAGACCCAATTAGAAAGTAAAAGAATCGTAAAAAAGCATACGCTTCCAGGAAGACCTGTTTGGGATTGATCCTACCTATAATACAGACGATATTTTAAACTACTTTGATTATCTTTAGATTCACTAGAAATGATAATAACCAAAAGAACCCTTTAATAATGAAAAATACGATTTTAACCACTTTTGTAATACTGTCCTGTTTTCTTGTATCAGGACAAAAATTATCTAAAAACAAAAAAGCCATTATAGCTTCGGTAGAAAACCACAAGAACGAACTTATTAAAATAAGCGATTCTATTTGGGCTTTAGCGGAGACGGCTTTTAATGAAACTGGCTCTTCTAAAATCTTAGCAGATTATGCCGAAAAAAACGGACTTAAAGTCACTCGCGGAGTTGCAGATATCCCAACCGCATTTACGGCTACTTATGGCTCAGGAAAGCCAGTTATTAGTATTCTAGGAGAATTTGATGCCCTTCCGGGTATTTCACAAAAAACAACTCCTGTAAAAGAACCTTACAAAGAGGGAGCAGCAGGGCATGGTTGCGGGCATAATATGTTCGGCACTTCAAGTTTGGGGGCCGCTATTGCTATAAAGGAGTTGATGGATGCAGGTAAAATAAAGGGTACTGTAAAGTTTTTAGGAACTCCGGCCGAAGAAAAATACTTTGCCAAAGTTTGGATGGTAAAAGCAGGACTTTGGGACGATGTAGACGTGAACGTTAGCTGGCACCCATCATCAGGTATTGAAGCTGATGTACAGAGTGGTTTATCCTTAATTGATTTTATCGTAGAATTCTACGGGCAAACAGCACATGCCTCCGCAGACCCTTGGAACGGAAAAAGTGCTTCCGATGCCTTAGAACTTTATACAACAGGAATCAATTATTACAGAGAACATATACTACCCAGTTCTAGAATACACTATCACATACAAGATGGTGGTCAGGTAGTAAATGTAGTTCCTGATTATGCCAAGCTATGGGTTCGCGTACGTGACCCAAAACGAAAGATAATGCTACCCACCTACGAACGCGTTAAAGCAATGGCAGAAGGGGCAGCTATAATGGCGGACGTAGATTACAAAATATCTTTGGTTTCTGGTATCTATGAAACCTTGGTAAACCGGTCCGGAGGAGAAATAATGCAAGCCAACCTAGAATTGCTTGGACCAATTACATATACCGAAGAAGAAACTGCATTTGGCAAGGCCATACAAAAAGCTACAGGAAAACCAGAAGTGGGTATGGATAGTAATATTTATCCGTTAAAAGAAACCGAGGAAACGCCCGGTGGCGGTTCTACAGATGTTGGTGATGTTAGTTGGAATGTTCCCAACATTAACTTAGGCGTAACCGTTGCTCCAAAAGACACGCCTTGGCACTCTTGGGCGGTAGTTGCCTGTGGAGGAATGTCTATAGGACACAAAGGAATGGTATATGCTTCTAAAGCTATGGGGATGACGATGTTAGATTTGTTCGAAAATCCAAAAATGGTAACCAAAGTAAAAGAAGAGTTTAAGACAAGAAAAGGAAATGAAGTTTACGAGCCAATGATTGATGGTCCTGCACCAATCAATGGTAATTAATTAATATTAAAAAAGATTGCTATGTTCGGATTATTTAAAAAGAAATCAGAAAAAGAAAAATTAGAAGAAAAATACAAACAACTAATGAAGGAAGCCTTTGACCTTTCTAAGAGTAACCGCTCCGCTAGTGATGGTAAATATGCCGAGGCAGATAAGGTTCAAAAAGAAATAGAAGCTTTAGAAAAGTAAATAAGTTATTCCTTTATACACTAAGTCCTGTACCATATGAAAAAAATAAGTATTCTTATTGCATTAATCATTAGTTGCACTATTTCAGCGCAGTCCTTTGACTTTAAAATAGACCATTTTGCGATAGTTGTAGATGATGTAGACAAGAGCGCAGATTTTTATGGTACTATTCTAAACCTTGTGGAAACGCCGCATCCAGATAAAAAACCTGGGTTTCGATGGTTCATAATAAATGGAAATTCACAAATACACCTTATCCAAAAGGAATTTACACCTTTTGAAAAAAACAAATCCATGCATTTATGTTTGGCAACGCAAGATTTAGATGGTGTTATAGCTAACCTTAAAAAGAATAATATCAAATTTTGGGATTGGCCAGGGAAAGAAAGCGCAATAACCCTAAGAACAGATGGTGTCAAACAGATTTACATACAGGATCCAGATGATTATTGGATAGAAATCAATACTGCGCAGCATTAAAACAGCTAACGTAACTAATTTGGTGCCTACTTAATTATTTGAAACCGATTTTGAACTTAAAATATGAGTAATCCTATTCAACAAATTTTTCAGCTAGGCTTTCCTTGGCAAACGCAAGACCCTTTCCTGTTCTGTGTATATCATTTGGATCGCTATCCCAAAGGTAATGGGGAAATGGGACCAGACGCCTCATTAGATGGTCGGAATTTAGGTAATGATTTTACTTTGAAAGATGGCTGGCGCATGTACCATGGAGAAAGTATCCCAGGCTTCCCAGCGCATCCGCATCGAGGTTTCGAGACTATTACCATTGTCAATAAAGGTTTTTGTGACCATTCTGATTCATTAGGTGCGGCTGGAAGATTTGGCCAAGGTGATGTGCAATGGATGACTGCCGGAAGCGGAGTACAGCACTCCGAGATGTTTCCACTACTGAATACTGAAAAAGAAAATACGCTAGAATTATTTCAAATATGGCTCAATTTGCCTAAGGCTAATAAATTTGTGCCCCCACATTTTAAAATGTTGTGGCATGAGGATATTCCGGTCATAAAAACGGATTCGGCTTTAATTAAAGTCATTGCTGGGGATTATTCCAAGACAAAAGCTCCAGAACCCGCTCCTGACTCTTGGGCCGCTGTAAATGCCAATGAAGTGGCCATTTGGAATATTCAAATTGATGCCGGGAAGCGTTTTGCACTACCAAAAGCCTCTCAAAAACTTAGTCGTACCTTATATTTTTATGAAGGAGATACCATTACAATTGATGGCCAAGAAATAGCCCCTAACCATGGCATTCAATTGAATGCCCTACAAGATGTTGAAATCACCGCGCTCAAAAAAGAGGCTTCCCTCCTACTTTTGCAAGGTAAACCCATAGCCGAACCAGTTGCTAAGTACGGGCCATTTGTAATGAATTCTGATGACGAGATACAGCATGCAATGCAAGAATACCAACTCACCCAATTTGGTGGTTGGCCTTGGCAGTACCCGGACAATGTGCACGATGCAGATAAAGGCAGGTTTGCAAAATACCCGGATGGTAAACTAATTGAAAAATAGTGAAAACAACACTAAAATTAGCAGCAATTTACAACCTGCTTTGGGGTGCTTGGGTAGTATTATTTCCCAATCACTTTTTTGAAATTGTAGGTATGGAACCATTAAATCATCCTATGGTTTGGCAAGGAATGGGAATGGTTATAGGTGTTTATGGTTTAGGATACTGGTGGGCTTCTTATGACCCCATGCGTCATTGGCCTATAGTAGCCGTAGGGTTTCTTGGTAAAATCTTTGGTCCCTTAGGTTTTTTATTTAATTATCAGCAAGACCTTGTCCCGTTTGAGTTTATATATACCTTAATAACCAATGATTTCATTTGGTGGATTCCGTTTTTTCTTATCTTAAAAAAGGTTCATTACGACTATAAATGGAAGTTAACCTAATCAAAAAAACCTTTGTAACAATTTTAGGAGCTTTTTTCATTTTTGCAGGAAGCTATCACTTTATTAACCCAAATTTTTATTTAGGGCTTATTCCCGATTATTTGCCACTGCCAGTGGCAATTAACTATGTAGTAGGCATACTAGAAATAGTATTAGGTATTTTCGTGTTAATTCCAAAATATAGAAAAGTTGGTGGTTATGGCATCATATTGCTTTTAATATTACTTATACCCTCACACGTTTTTTTCATTCAAATTGGTTCCTGTGTGCCAGATAGTCTCTGTGTTCCCAACTGGTTATCTTGGAGTAGGTTAATTGTTATTCACCCTTTACTGGTTTACTGGGCCTATCGCGTAGCTAAAAACTAAATTTTATGATACTTCAACTTATAAGAATACTTAGTGATTTTGGATTGGTTGTACTCATTTGGATGGTACAATTAATCATTTATCCAAGCTTTGCCCGTTACACCACTAAGAACTTACTTCCTTGGCATAGGGTGTATGCCAAAAGATTGTCTGCCATAGTAATACCATTAATGTTTACACAATTATTCGCAATAGCATATCAACTTTACAGAAGTCAGGAATTCTATACTTATTTGAGCGCCGTTCTGGTTGTTTTAGTATGGATAGCTACCTTCACTAAATTTGTACCACTTCACAACAATATTGCTAAAGATTATAACGTACAGGATTCTGTAAAAAAACTGATACAAGGCAATTGGATAAGAACTGTTTTGTGGACAGTTTTATTTTTAGTATCGCTATGGAATATGCTTGGCAGTTAAATACGTGTAATCTTGGCTCCAATAGCACGCAAACGTTCGTCTATATTTTCATAACCGCGATCTATCTGTTCTATGTTATGAATTGTAGAAGTTCCTTTTGCAGACAGTGCAGCAATTAAAAGCGATACACCTGCTCTAATATCTGGAGAGGTCATCGTTGTAGCCTTTAGACTAGATTTAAAATCGTGCCCCATAACAGCAGCCCTATGCGGGTCGCAAAGAATAATTTTAGCACCCATATCCAAAAGTTTATCTACAAAGAACAATCGGCTTTCGAACATTTTTTGATGAATAACTACTTCACCCCTTGCCTGTGTAGACATCACAAGGATAATACTCAATAAATCTGGTGTTAATCCTGGCCAAGGCGCATCAGCAATAGTTAGGATAGAACCGTCTATATAGTTTTGAATTTCATATCCGTCTTTATGTTGAGGTATGTAGATATCATCGCCTTTTCGTTCCAGTTGAATACCAAGTTTTCTAAAAACAGTAGGTATCTGTCCTAAATCGTCCCAACTTACGTTTTTGATGGTAAGCTCACTTTTTGTCATTGCGGCAAGGCCTATCCAACTTCCAATTTCAATCATATCCGGAAGCATGGTGTGCTCCGTACCACCTAATTCCTTTACCCCGTCTATTACTAAAAGGTTTGAACCAACACCAGAGATTTTTGCTCCCATACGGTTCAACATCTTACAGAGCTGTTGCAAATATGGTTCACAGGCTGCATTGTAAATAGTGGTCTGACCTTCTGCCAAAACAGCGGCCATAACAATATTTGCAGTTCCGGTTACGGAGGCTTCATCTAAAAGCATATAAGTACCTTTTAGCTTTTTAGCTTCTACACCATAAAAATATTCTTCACGGTTGTACCTGAATTTAGCACCTAATTTGATAAAACCTTCAAAGTGCGTATCTAGCCTACGCCTACCTATTTTGTCTCCGCCTGGTTTTGGGATATACCCTTTACCAAATCTTGCCAATAAAGGTCCTACCAACATTATAGAACCTCTTAGTCCTCTGCCGTCTTTTTTAAACTGATCAGATTGTAAGTAATCTAAATTTATATCGTCCGCCTTAAAGGTATAGGAACCCTTCCCTTTTTTTTGAATCTTAACACCCAAGTCCTCTAAAAGAGCAATGAGTTTGTTAACATCTACAATATCAGGGATGTTATGTATGTATACCTTTTCTGGAGTTAGAAGTACGGCACAAAGAATTTGTAAAGCTTCATTTTTGGCACCTTGAGGTGTTATTTCACCTGAAAGTTGGTGACCACCTTCTATTCTGAATGTTCCCATCTATGTTAGAAGAGATTTAGTAGCGTTTTTTACCGCGATTATTATTTCTTTGATTTTTCTTATTGGAGCTAGACCTTGGATTCTTGGCCACTCTGTTCTTTAAGAACTGTCCACTATCGGTTAGACTTTCGCCATCGGCAGCCAAATCAATTTGTCCATCGCTCAACTCAAAAAGATGTTTGAATATAGTTGAATCATCTACCACATCTTTGTTCCAATTCAGGTAACATTTTTTCATGTGATTGGCAATCGTATACTCCAATCCTGAACGCTTATCACCTTTTTCCCAACTCACGGCAACGTCAATCATTCTTTTAATATTGTTCCCGTAAAAACGATATTTTGGAAAATTTTGTGGATACTCTAAGGGTTCGGGTCGTTTTTGTAATATTTCCTTTGAAGTTATCGGGAAAGGAGACTCTACATCCAACTTAAAATCGGACATGATGAACAACTGATCCCATAACTTATGCTGAAAATCCGGAACATCACGTAAATGAGGCTGTAAATTCCCCATTACACTTATAATGGAGTTGGCAATCTTATTTCTTTCTGCCGGGTCTTCTATAGAGACGGCATAATCTACCATCTTTTGAAAATGACGCCCATATTCAGGTATGATTAAATGTGGACGCTCTGTATTATATTCTAGGTTTTCTACTAAATCCAAATTGGGAAGTTTTACTTTAAAATTGTTTGAAGAAGTATTCTTATAACGCCTGCAAAATAAGAAAATTATAAGTTAAATACTATTTTACAAGGAGATTACGCCCTCTATGGCTCCTACTTCTTTATATTTTTGAATTACTTGATCTGGGTTTTCTAGATTTACAGTGATAGATACGCTTGTATATTTACCCTTTTTAGATTTTTTTGATTCGATTACTGCTCCAGTGTTATCAAAAATACGATGTATTTGTTTAATTTTTTCTTCATCTGAAAGCACAATAAACTTATAGAGATAATTAGAGGGCCACGAACTACTGTCTAACAATTGTTCTTTTAAACGTGTGTAAAACTCCTCTGAATTCTTATCGGCCATTATATCAATTTTAACTGCAAAGATAAGCGGAATGTATTAGTTTTTAAATGCTATATCGTTTGTCTACTTTTGTAATTATAATCTAAGCATTTGGAGCGTAAAAGAATAGTAATAACCGGAGGTCCTGGCACTGGAAAAACGGTAATCATCAAAGCCCTTGAAGAATCTGGGCATTATTGTTTTCATGAGATTATACGTAGTATGACGCTTGAAGCTAAGAAGGAATGGGACTTAGAGACAAAAGGAACTAATCCAATAGCTTTTGTAGATGATTCCAAATCGTTTAATATTAAGCTTCTTGACGGGCGCCGTGAACAGTTTAAAAAAGCTAGTGAATTAGATAACGAGATTACTTTTTATGATAGAGGAATGCCAGATGTGATAGCATATATGGACTATTTTGAGCAGTCTTATGAAGACAATTTTCGCAAAACTTGTGAGCAGCACAAATACGACCAAGCTTTTATCTTGCCGCCTTGGAAGGATATTTATGTACAAGACAATGAGCGCTTAGAGAGTTACGGCCAAGCGACTGAAATACATCATCATCTTATGAATACTTATACTTCTTTGGGCTATAAAGTTATTGAAGTTCCCTTTGCAAGCGTAGAAGATAGGATGCAGTTTATCCTCAATAAAATCCAAAAATAGATAATGAACAAAAGCCCGGAAGACGTTCTAGAACAACACTGGGGTTTTACACAGTTCAGAGGTTCCCAGAAAATACTTATTCAGGCCGCTTTAGATGGTAATGATGTTCTTGGGTTACTGCCTACCGGTGGCGGAAAGTCTATTTGTTTTCAAGTTCCGGCAATGATGAAGAAAGGAATCTGCATTGTTATTTCCCCACTAATTGCACTTATCCAAAATCAGGTAGAAGGACTCAAAAAACTAGGAATTAAAGCCATTGGCTTAACCGGGGGGTTACGCCAGGAAGAAATAGGAAACTTATTGGACAACTGTATATATGGTAACTATAAGTTCCTTTACCTGTCACCAGAACGTTTATCTCAAGAACTTGTGCAACAACGTATTGCGCAAATGAACGTTAACCTTCTCGTCATAGACGAGGCTCATTGTATATCTCAATGGGGGCATGACTTTAGACCTGCCTACCTAATCTGTAACACGTTAAGAGCCCTGCAGCCCAATATTCCTATAATGGCACTTACAGCGACCGCAACATCTAGAGTAGCTAAAGATATTATCGAAAAACTGGAGTTAAGCTCCCCATTGATACAAAAAGATTCCTTTTTAAGAAAGAATATTGCATTCAGGGTAGTTTTAGAACAGGATAAAAAATACAGGTTAAGACAGTACTGCTCAGCGATCAATAGTAGCGGAATAGTCTATGTTAGGACCAGAAGACTGGCAGAAGAACTATCCAAACATCTTTTAGAAAATAAAATTTCAGCAACGTTTTATCATGGAGGAGTCCCTCAAAAAGAGAAAAAAGAAAAACTGGAAAAATGGCTTCAAAATAAGGTTAAAATTATGGTGGCCACTAATGCTTTTGGCATGGGTATAGACAAACCAGATGTGTCTTTGGTCCTACATTATCAGATACCGGATTGTATAGAAAATTATTTTCAGGAAGCTGGTAGAGCAGGTAGAGACGGAAATAAGGCGAATGCAATTTTAATAACTAACGATAATGACAAAGAACAGGTAAAGAATCAGTTTTTAAGCACGCTTCCGGATAAAGCATTAGTTAAACTCGTATATAACAAGCTTAACAATTACTTTCAAATTGCTTACGGAGAGTTTAACACTGAAAAGTATCAGCTTAATTTTAACGATTTCTGTGCTACTTATAAACTAAATACTTTACTCACTTATAATGCACTTAACATTCTTGACAGAAACTCGGTCATCTCTCTGATAACTGCTTTCTCAAGAAAGTCTACTGTTCAATTTATAACAGATAAGGAAACGCTCTTCGACTATTTAAAAAATAATACGTCCATTTCAGAAATCATTCGAACCGTTTTAAGGACCTACGGAGGCATTTTTGAACATGAAATAAAGATAAATACCGCACTGTTATCAAAAAAACTAAAACTCAGCGAAAAAAAAGTAACAGGCGTTCTGGAGAAACTTTCACAAGACGGACTCATCATCTATAAAGGCAAACATAGCGATCTCGAAATTTCTTTTTTAGTACCACGAGAAGATGATTTGACGATAAACAAATTCGCTTCGCATTTAAAGGAGCAAAATAACCTCAAAACTTATCATGTCAACCAAATGCTGGCTTACATAGCTAACCATAGGCACTGCAGGAGCAAACAGCTCTTACAGTATTTTGGAGAAAAAGCAACGAAACCATGTGGAATATGCGATGTTTGCATAAGCAAAGAGAATACAGAAGAATTATCAAAGCATGTTCAAAAAGACATTCTGACACTATTAAAATCAAACCCTTCTTCATCTCGGACACTACAAAAGATATTAAATATAGAGCCTAATATTATCTTATTAGCATTACAGGGTTTACTTGAAAATGGAAAAATCAAACTGAACTCAAAAAATCAATATACGGTTTAGGCAATCCTAGTATAAACAGTAATGTTACATTCGACATGTAATACTCTGACACTAAAAATTAGAAATGAAAGAATTAAGAATAGTATTTATGGGAACGCCAGAATTTGCAGTTGGCGTACTTGATGCCCTAGTGAAGCAACACTATAATATAGTTGGTGTCCTGACTGCGCCCGATCGCCCAGCAGGAAGAGGAAGAAAGTTAAAGGAGTCCGCTCTAAAAAAATACGCTTCTGAAAAAGAACTGACCATTCTGCAACCAACTAATCTAAAAAGCGAGGAATTCCTTAAAACATTGGAAAATTTAAAAGCAAACCTACAAATTGTAGTAGCGTTTAGAATGCTACCAAAGAAAGTGTGGGCAATGCCAACATACGGAACCTTTAATTTACATGCCTCTCTTTTACCTCAATACAGAGGGGCGGCACCTATTAATTGGGCTATTATGAATGGGGAGACCAAAACCGGGGTAACAACGTTTTTCATTGATGAGAAAATAGATACAGGGGCTATTATATTACAAGAAGAAGCACCTATATATGAAAATGATAATGCGGAAAATTTACATGATAGACTTATGGATTTAGGAGGAGCGTTAGTACTAAAAACTGTGAAACGTATAAAAGAAGGTAATTTTGAAACAACGCTGCAAGAAGATACGGAAGACTTGAAACTAGCGCACAAACTTAATAAGGATACCTGTAAGATAGATTGGGATAGCCCTCTGAAAGAAGTGTATGATTTCATCAGAGGTCTTAGTCCGTACCCGGCCGCTTGGTCAACATTACATAATAAGGATGAAAAACTATTGACTAAAATATTTAAGACCAAAATACAAATAGAGAAACATGATTTAAAACCGGGAACGATACTTTGTACTAAAAAAGAAATGAAGGTGGCACTAAGTAATGGTTATTTAAATCTCTTAGAAATACAGTTACAAGGTAAAAAAAGAATGGCGGTACGAGATGTTCTCAATGGACTAGAAATTACCCAAAATGCATATTTTGCCTAAAGCCCCGTGTTTATTGGGCTGCGAGAAACGTAAAAAACGCCCTACTTTATCAACAAACAGCCTGAGTTATCAACAAAACAGGGGATTTCCCTGTGTTTTACTTGTGTTCGTCGTAAATCCATATAAATTTGTCTAAGGTTTAAAATTATTTTTAACAACAATTAATTTAATCACATTATGAACAAAACAGAATTGATCGATGCAATGGCAGCAGACGCTGGCATCACAAAAGCGGCGGCTAAAAAGTCATTAGAGTCTTTCTTAGGAAATGTTGAAGGTTCTTTGAAAAAAGGAAACAGAGTTTCTTTAGTAGGTTTCGGATCTTGGTCCGTATCTAGAAGAAATGCAAGAGAAGGTAGAAACCCATCTACAGGTAAAACTATCCAAATTGCAGCTAAAAATGTTGTTAAGTTTAAAGCAGGTGCTGATTTAGGTAATGCTGTAAACTAGTCTATAAGTATATCTTATTTAATTAAAAGCGCTTATTTTAAGCGCTTTTTTTTATGCCGTATTTTTGATTTTATGGGAATTATCTTATTTTAGATAAAGCGACAAGGATAAAATGGTTTATTTAAAACCCAAAAAAGGAAAACTTTTAATTGCTGAACCCTCATTGACAGGAGACGTTTCTTTCAATAGGTCAGTTGTTCTTTTGGCGGAACACAACGAAGAGGGATCAGTAGGATTTATCTTAAACAAGCCGCTAGAGTATCAGATAAGCGACTTGGTAACAGAAATACTAATTCCGTTTCAGGTCTATAATGGCGGCCCCGTAGAACAGGACAACCTCTATTTTATACACAAGGTACCCCACCTTATTGATAATAGCGTTGAGATATCTGATGGTATCTATTGGGGTGGTGATTTTGAAAAGACTGTTGCACTCATCAATGAAAAGGTAATCTCCGAGGATGATATTCGTTTCTTTCTAGGATATTCTGGGTGGTCTTCCTTGCAATTGGATGAAGAACTATCATCAAAATCTTGGATTGTTGTTAAAAATGAACACGAAAGTCAAATCATAAAAAAATCTTCCGATGCTTTTTGGAAAGAAAAAATGATCGAACTTGGCGGAGACTATGTCATTTGGTCCAATGCTCCTGAAAACCCAAGTTTGAATTAAGTTATACTTGTAAACGTACCGCAGCATTTAGTTTCCCAATTAACTCAGTACTAGTTTTAGTGCTATAGGCCTTTTTTCTGTATTTCGTAATCGGAATTATCCCCTTTATACTATTGGTTATAAATAGCTCGTCCGCTTTTTGAAGTTCAAAAGGGGAAATACTCTCTTCCACTATTTGAAACTTGTCCAATTTCCCAAGTATGCCAATAAGTTTTTTTCTTAATACACCATCCAAGCAACCATCTTGTAATGGTGGGGTTTTGATCTTTGCCCCAGATACCAAGAAAAGGTTTCCATTCAATGCTTCAACTACCTGTTTCTGATTATTCAATAGAAGGCAATTATCATAGCCATTTTCTTTAGCAAAAACACTGCCTACAACGTTTAGAGCTTTGTTATTTGTCTTTAGATTGGATAACATATCCTTATTCACAAAAAAATCCTTAAAAAGTTCAACCTCATACAAACGATTACTAATGGTGTAGAAAACGTCCGTTAGTTCTTTTGTCTCTATGAAATAGGAAATTTCATTGGTAAGGGGCAAGTAAAGTCCACCGTCTTTTCTAAAAACGGTTAAACGTACCCTTTGCGCAGCACCAGAAGGATTGGCAACTACAGTTTTTAAGATTTCAGATTCTAAAAATTCCATGGTGAAATTCATGGGTATTTCCATGCGTAAAATACGCATAGAGGCCATTAACCTCAAATAATGCTCTTCCAGAAAATATATATGATTATTAACAACCCGAATAGATTCAAACAAAGAATCTCCATATCGTAATCCTCTGTTGTCATGATTAAGATAATTGCTGTCCTTCGCTACCAAAGAACCATTAAAATTCACCATTAAAAAAGCCTTAAATAAATTAAGGCTCAAAGATACTGTAATTGCGCTAAATCTATTTTGAACCTAAGACTTGTTTTAAGTCAGAAATTTGATTTCCCCATAACATTTTAGATTCTTCTAGCTCATCTTCTTCAGCAAAGTCGGTTATAAAAAGGGAAACGTCCTTTGTTATTTCATCTACTATTATTTTCATTTCAAAATAGGAATCGTCATCATTTTCGTCCCAAGAAAAACGTACAAACTCATCTGTCTTTTTCTTTAACAGTTTTGCTTCTTCCTCTGCCCCGTCCCATATAAATATAAATTTCTCTCCTCTTGAATTTACGTTATCGGCAAACCACTCCGAAAGTCCTGATGGTGTAGCCAAATATTGATATAACAGTTGTGGAGAGGACTGTATAACGTATTCTATCTCAAATTTTATTTTATCATTCATTCCAACATCTTTATAGTGCCCAATATATATATTTCTAAATGATAAAAAAACAAAAGATGCTTATTATTTTTAAGTAGCTATTGTTGAAGAACAGGAAATTTAACTTTATATTTGCAGCCGTTTTAAAATCTAGTCAGAGCATCATCGGAAAAAAATGCTGACGTTCTGAATGGTTTAAAAACAATCAAAATATGGCGAGGTAGCTCAGCTGGTTAGAGCGTCGGATTCATAACCCGGAGGCCGAGGGTTCAAGTCCCTCTCTCGCTACAAGATGATAGTTAAGACCCCAAGATATTGCTCTTGGGGTCTTTTATTTTTATTTATTTTCTCTTCGAAAATTTAGCTAGTCCTTGATAAAAATCAGCATAAATAGCTTTAACGTCAATATGTTGATAAAAACCGATTTCTATATTTCCACTATCCCTAGAAGTCATCACCCGTGTTAATGTACCCATGTTCTCATTAATGAATACGCTAACCAATGCTAAATCCCATAGCACTATCTATTAATTCAAAACAAGTTAAAATAAGAGTATCAGTACACAAAATGCGAATAGGCTTAAGTTCCTATTTAACACTCAATATTGTACTTTTGCAACTTTGCTTTGAAGAGATGATTAATTACGAAGAAAATATTGAGGTTAAGGGCGCTAGAGTTCATAATCTAAAGAATATAGATGTTACCATTCCCAGAGAGAAACTTGTAGTTATTACAGGACTTTCAGGTAGTGGAAAATCTTCTTTAGCTTTTGATACGATTTATGCAGAGGGGCAAAGAAGGTACATAGAAACATTTTCTGCCTATGCAAGACAATTTTTAGGCGGACTTGAACGTCCTGACGTTGATAAGATAGATGGACTTTCTCCAGTAATAGCCATTGAACAGAAAACAACATCAAAATCACCAAGGTCAACCGTAGGTACAATTACGGAGGTTTATGATTTTCTTCGATTACTTTTTGCAAGAGCAGGAGATGCGCATAGTTACAATACGGGAGAGAAAATGGTAAGCTACAGTGATGAGCAAATAAAAAAACTCATTATTTCCTCTTATCGTGATAAAAAAATAAATGTACTGGCTCCCATTATCAAATCTAGAAAAGGACATTATCGAGAACTTTTTGAGCAAATTGGGAAACAAGGTTTTGTAAAAGTTAGGGTAGATGGAGAGATAAAGGATATTGTAAAGGGTATGAAGGTAGATCGCTACAAGACCCACGACATAGAAATCGTAATAGACAGACTCAAAATTGTTGAAAATGACGATTTACACAAACGTTTAGCGGAAACCATAAATACCGCCATGTACAGCGGAGATAACGTATTAATGGTCTTAGAGGAGAGAACAGAAGTTCCCCGCTATTTTAGCAGGGACCTTATGTGTCCGTCAACCGGCATCTCCTATCCTACTCCGGAACCGAATACTTTTTCGTTTAATTCTCCCAAAGGAATGTGCCAACATTGCAGCGGGCTGGGCCATGTATATGAGGTAAACGAGTTAAAAATTTTCCCGAATAAAAAATTATCAATTAAAAGTGGGGGAATTGCTCCATTGGGCGAATACAAAAAGTCATGGGCATTTAAACAAATTGAAACCATAGCACAACGTTATGAGTTCGCTTTAACCGACCCCATTCAGAAAATTCCACAGGAGGCCATTGCCATTCTATTAAATGGCGGACAGGAGAGTTTTGAAGTAAATTCCAAATCTTTGGGCGTTAAGCGGATGTATAAAATTGATTATGAAGGTATTTCCAATTTCATAAAAAGTCAATTTGATAACGCAGAGTCTACTTCCATCAAAAGATGGGCTAAGGAATATATGGACAAGATTAGCTGCCCCACCTGCGAAGGAAGTAGGCTTCGAAAGGAATCGCTTTATTTTAAAATTAACGACAAGAATATTGCCCAGTTAGCAAATCTTGACATTGCGGAACTTGCTTCTTTTTTTGAGAAATTAGAGTCCAAATTAAAAGGAAACCAGCTAAAAATTGCTGAGGAAATCATAAAAGAAATACGCACTAGAATTCGATTTTTATTAGATGTTGGTTTGGACTATCTATCCTTGAACAGAAGCTCAAAATCCTTATCTGGTGGTGAAGCACAGCGAATTCGATTAGCTACACAAATAGGCTCACAGCTTGTTGGCGTACTATATATCTTAGACGAACCGAGTATTGGCCTACACCAAAGAGACAATAACCGATTGATAAAGTCTTTGGAATCCCTAAGGGACATAGGGAACTCTGTTATTGTTGTAGAACACGATAGAGATATGATAGAGCGTGCGGACCATGTAATAGACATAGGGCCTAAAGCGGGAAAGCACGGTGGTGAGATTATTTCCGAAGGAAAACCGGCAGATTTAAAAAAATACAATACGCTAACTGCAGATTACATTACTGGAGTTAAAGAAATAGCCGTACCCAAGACCAGAAGAAAAGGTAACGGAAAGAAAATCGTTTTATCTGGCTGCACAGGAAATAATTTAAAAAATATTAAAGTTGAATTTCCCTTAGGAAAAATGATTGGGGTTACGGGTGTATCCGGAAGTGGAAAATCTACCTTGATCAACGAAACGCTATACCCTATTATGAACGCCCATTATTTTAATGGCGTTAAAAAACCAATGCCCTATAAAAAAATTACCGGACTGGAGCATGTAGATAAAGTCATAGATATTAACCAATCGCCTATTGGCAGGACTCCACGTTCCAATCCGGCTACCTATACGGGAGTGTTCAGCGAAATTAGGGCCTTGTTCACAAAAACGCCCGAGGCAGCCATAAGAGGTTACAAACCAGGGCGTTTTAGTTTTAATGTCAAGGGCGGGCGTTGTGAAACTTGTCAAGGCGGCGGACTTAGAGTCATAGAGATGAACTTTCTACCAGATGTTTATGTAGAATGTGAAACTTGTAATGGGAAAAGGTTCAATAGAGAAACATTGGAAATACGATACAAGGGCAAGTCCATCTCGGATGTTTTAGAAATGACTATAAACGATGCAGTATCTTTTTTTGAACTTATACCTAAAATACATCGTAAGTTAAAAACAATACAGGATGTTGGTTTGGGATATATCTCTTTAGGACAACAAAGCACAACGCTTTCGGGTGGTGAAGCTCAACGAATAAAACTAGCGACAGAGCTATCCAAGAGAGATACTGGAAACACATTTTATATCTTGGACGAGCCTACAACAGGACTTCATTTTGAAGATATTCGGGTTCTAATGGAAGTTTTGAACAAATTAGCGGACAAAGGAAATACCGTTTTGGTCATAGAACATAACTTGGATGTGATTAAAATGGTAGATCATGTAATTGACATCGGTTATGAAGGAGGTCGCTCTGGAGGTCAATTGGTAGCTTCTGGCACACCTGAAAAAATTTGTAAGGATAAAAAAAGTTATACGGCAGAGTTTTTGCGTAAAGAATTAAAGCTATAAAATAGTAACGCTACTATTGCGGAATAAAATATAAACGAAACATTTATGAGAGCAGAAAAACATCATAAGGGATGGAACGAAATTAAAACCAATGACTCTTGGGCCATATTCAAGATAATGGGAGAGTTTGTGAACGGTTTCGAGAAAATGAGTAAAATAGGGCCCTGCGTATCTGTTTTTGGCTCTGCAAGGACAAAAGAGGATGACCCTTACTACAAACTTGCCGTAAATGTATCCAAAAAAATCGCCGAGGCGGGTTATGGCGTCATTACTGGCGGTGGCCCAGGGATTATGGAAGCTGGTAATCGTGGAGCAAACCTAGCGGGAGGAACTTCTGTAGGACTTAATATTGACCTCCCTTTTGAGCAGCATGACAACCCCTATATAGATTCCGATAAAAGTCTTGATTTTGATTACTTCTTTGTTAGAAAGGTAATGTTTGTTAAATATTCGCAAGGCTTTGTAGTGATGCCAGGAGGCTTTGGAACTTTAGACGAACTTTTTGAAGCAATTACTTTAATTCAAACCCATAAAATTGGAAAATTTCCGATCATATTGGTTGGAAGCGATTTTTGGACAGGACTTATGGATTGGATAAAAGGGACCATGCTAAAAGCAGGAAATATTAGTCCGGAGGATCTGAACCTTATTAAAATAGTGGATACAGAAGATGAAGTTGTAGAAATAATCGATGCTTTCTACAAAGGTCATACACTTAGTCCTAATTTTTAAAATTCAGATTGAAAAGATTCCCACTACATATTCGTTCATTACTAACTTGCCTTTTTCTTATATGGAGCGCAACGGTATTATCACAATATGAGACTAAGCTTACAGTAAAGCTCAACGAGTACACTAAAGAGTTAGATATTAAGCAAGAGTTCGTTTATTACAACGACTCTAACTTTTCGTTGGGAATCCTATATTTCAATGATTGGGCACATGCCTATTCTGACAAAAACACGGGACTGGCAAAACGTTTTGCACAAGAGTTCAAAAGAAGTCTTCACCTAGCAAAGAAGAGCGAAAGAGGTTACACTACAATTATCAGCGCAGTAGACAGTGAATATGTGGGCCTTAAATGGGAGCGAACAAACGAGCTGGATATTTTAAAGGTAATACTCAACAAACCACTATTACCCAAAGAATCGACCAAAGTATATCTTACTTACAGTGTAAAACTACCTCCAAATAAATACACACCTTACGGGTATGACAACAAAGGAGAGTACTACTTAAAGGATTGGTACTTAACACCTGCGGTCTATGATGGAAAGTGGCGTTTATACTCAAATAAAAATTTAGAGGACCTCTATACGAACATTACCAGAACAACGATAGATTTTACCTACCCGGACAGTTTACATTTAGTAAGTAATCTCAATAAGAGCGCAATAAGCAAATTTCCTGGCGGACAACACGTTCAACTAAGTGCGGATGCACAAAGAAGTGCGGAAATACTATTGCAGCCAAATAAAAATTATACCACTCATGTAACACCGCATTTTACGGTAGTTACAGATATATCAGCTCCTAAGTACAGTCCAATAGGACAAGGTATATCCATAACTAAAGTAGCAGATTTCATTTATGATAATTTAGGCGATTATCCACATAAAAAATTACTCGTAAGTGATATTGACTATGATAAAGACCCGCTCTACGGATTAAATCAACTTCCTTCTTTCATAAGGCCTTATGAAGAACAATTTCAATTTGAAATGATATTTCTTAAGACCGCTTTAAACAGTATTCTTAAGGAAACCATGTTCCTGAATCCTAGAAAGGAACAATGGTTAAATAGTGCTATTGCCAACTATTTAATGATAGCTTTTGTTGAGAAGTATTATCCAGATCAAAAGATGTTAGGAAAACTAGCGCGTATTTGGGGTGTAAGAAGCTTTAATTTGGCGAAAATGGAGTTTAATGACCAATATTCCTTTCTTTACAATCTTACCGCTAGAAAAAATTTAGATCAGGCCTTAAGTACTTCTAATGACTCCCTTATAAAATTCAATCAAAAAATCGCAAATAAATATAAGGCTGGTTTGGGTCTGGCCTATTTAGCTGATTATATTGGAAAAGAAAAAGTAGATGAAAGTATCAAGACCTTTTTTAAATATTATCAGCTTAATAAGGTCAAGGTTTTAGATTTTGAATCCATTCTAAAAAGGTCTACGAATAAAGATATCAATTGGTTTTTTAAAGATTATGTTTCTACGGACCATAAAATTGATTTTAAGATAAGGAAAGTCCGAAAATCTGAGGACTCGCTTAGTATAACCATTAAAAATAAAGAAGGTACCAATGTTCCGATTTCTATGTTCGGTTTAAAGAAAGATTCGGTCATTTCCAAATATTGGTTTAAGGATATATCAGATTCAAAAACGTTTCAAGTAGCTAATAATGGAGAAGATAAACTGGTATTGAATTATGATCAAAAAATACCAGAATTTAATCAAAGGGATAACTGGAAATCGCTAGGAGGTTTTTTATCAAGTAATAAAAAGTTACATTTTACTTTTTTCAAAGATTCCGAAAACCCGTATTACAATCAGGTATTTTATGTTCCCGTCGTTAATTTTAATATTTATGACGGTTGGGCACCTGGTCTAAGACTATACAACAAAACGCTATTAGAGCGTCCTTTTGTATACGATTTTGCACCTTCGTATTCCTTTCGAGAAAAAGCTTTTGTTGGTTATGGTAGATTTAGTTATCGTAAGTACTTAAGTAAGAGTGGACTTTATGTAGCAAATTATAGTTTAAACGGTTCTACTTCTCACTTTAATGTTAACTCAAGGGTTATTTCCTTTACGCCTTCATTTAGCCTTGGCTTTAGGCCTTCGGACTTGATATCTAATAAAAGAGAGTTCCTTTCCTTTAGGTATATTAATATTTTTAGAGATTTTGCGGAAGGTCTACAGAACGATTCTTTTGACCCTGAGAATCCGGATTATCGGGTATTTAATGCGCGATACATCAACAGGGATAATGATATATTGGATTATAAATCATGGTTTGTAGATTTTCAATTAGCGAACAACTTTAGCAAACTATCATTTGAGTACGAATACCGAAAATTATTCGAAAACAATAGACAATTAAACCTCCGTTTTTTTGCCGGTAAGTTCTTAAGTAATAGAACAGGTTCAGATTTCTTTAGCTTTGCATTGGACAGACCTACAGATTATCTTTTTGACTACGGATACTTAGGTAGATCAGAAGACTCAGGGATTTACAGTCAACAGATAATTATTGCGGAAGGTGGTTTTAAATCATTTTTAGACGAACGCTTTCGTTTTTCTAACGATTGGATCGCAACGACGAATGCGAGTTTTAATATTTGGCGTTGGATAGAACTTTATGGCGATGCCGGTTTTGTGAAAAATAAAGGGGTTCCTGGGAAATTCGTTTATGACTCTGGTGTCCGACTAAATTTAGTTACCGATTATTTTGAATTGTACCTACCGCTTCATTCCAATAACGGTTGGGAAATTGCGCAGCCAGATTACGGAGAAAGAATTCGTTTTATCGTTACCGTAGATATAAAAACAATCACAGGCCTATTCACTAGGCAATGGTTCTAATTATGTAATTCTTAAAATAAGAACCATTAATTATCTATAATCTGACTATTTGTTAATTAATTAGTCATATTTTTAACAAAAATTCAAATAATTAAGACATATCACTATTGCTAAAATGCTTTGGTTTCGGTAATTTTGCAGAAATAGCCAAATTATATGGACGTATCTTCCAAAACTAGCAATGATATCTCGTTTGACGACTTCAAAGAGCAAATCATAAGCGATTATAAAGTTGCTTTTCTCAGCAGGTCCTGTAGTTTACTAGGAAGAAAAGAAGTTTTAACTGGTAAAGCCAAGTTCGGAATCTTTGGCGATGGTAAGGAACTGCCTCAGCTAGCCATGGCAAAATCGTTTAGAAACGGTGACTTCAGAAGTGGTTATTATAGAGATCAAACCTTTATGATGGCCTTGGGTCACCTTAAACCAAAAGACTTTTTCCATGGGCTGTATGCCACTACGGATATGGAAAAGGAACCTATGAGTGCTGGCAGACAAATGGGCGGTCATTTTTTGACCTACAGTTTAAACGAGGACGGAAGTTGGAAGGATTTAACCAAACAAAAGAACAGTAGTTCCGATATTTCATGTACTGCGGGACAAATGCCAAGGTTATTGGGATTGGCGCAGGCCTCCAAGATTTATAGAAATGTATCAGGAATAGATACTTCTAAATTTTCGGTAGAGGGTAATGAAGTAGCTTGGGGCACTATAGGAAACGCAAGCACCAGCGAAGGTATGTTCTGGGAAACCATCAACGCGGCCGGAGTACTGCAAGTACCCATGGTCGTTAGCGTTTGGGATGATGAATATGGCATATCCGTACCAGCAAAGCACCATACTACCAAAGAAGACATTTCTAAAATATTATCAGGATTTCAAAGAGATGAAAATCATAAAGGTTTTGAGATTTTAAAAGTTAAAGGTTGGGATTATACGGCATTAATGCATGCTTATGAAAATGCATCGGATATCGCAAGACAAGAACATGTGCCTGTATTGATCCATGTAACAGAACTTACACAACCGCAAGGGCATTCCACCTCCGGTTCTCATGAGCGTTACAAAGACGACAAGCGATTGGCATGGGAACGTGACAATGATTGTAATAAAAGATTTAAAGAGTGGATTATTGAATCTGGCATTGCTACTCTTGAGGAGTTAGAAAGTCTTGAAAAACAAATAAAAAGGAGTGTCAGAGAAGCTAAGAAAGAAGCCTGGTCAGAGTTTTTAGAAGAGAACCAAACCGCTAAAAAAAGTTTAGTTCATCTGTTGAATAAGGCAGCGTCCAAAAGTCCAAACAAGAATTTTATTGTTAGATTAAAGAACGATCTGATAGCAATTGAAGAACCCATAAAAAAAGATATCGCTAGTACCGCAAGAAAATCATTGCGGTATTTAATTGGTGAAACATCCGCTGAAAGACAAGCATTACTAAAATGGACTTCAGGTTTTCTGGAAGAAGAACAAACAAAGTTCAGTTCACATTTATATAGCGAAAATGAAAATAATGCGACCAAGATAGCCAGTATTAAACCAAGCTACACAGAAGCTTCGGAACAAGTAGATGGCAGAGTAATACTCAGGGATAATTTTGACAAACTGTTTGAAAAAAATCCCAATGCCTTGATTTTTGGGGAAGATACTGGGGCTATAGGTGATGTAAATCAAGGACTTGAAGGTCTTCAAGAGAAGTACGGTGCGCTTAGAATTGCAGACACCGGTATTCGTGAAACTACCATAATAGGTCAAGGTATAGGAATGGCACTAAGAGGCCTCCGCCCTATTGCAGAAATACAATATTTGGATTATATATTTTATGCCCTTTCTACATTGACCGACGATTTAGCAAGTCTTCTGTATCGCACGAAAGGAAAGCAGAAAGCACCACTAATCGTAAGAACCAGAGGGCATCGCTTAGAAGGTATTTGGCACTCGGGTTCAGAAATGGGCGGTCTAATTCATTTGTTAAGGGGCATGTACATCCTAGCACCTAGAAATATGACCCAGGCTGCCGGTTTTTACAATACATTAATGAAGAGCGATGAACCTGCGCTGGTTATAGAAAGTTTAAATGGTTATCGCTTAAAAGAACCTAAACCGAATAACTTAGGAGAGTTTTGCACGCCGATAGGGGTCGTAGAGACAATAAAACAAGGGGCTGACATAACATTGGTATCATACGGGTCAACTTTGAGAATCGTAGAACAAGCTGCTTTTGAACTTCAGGAAGTTGGTATTGATGCTGAAATCATTGATGCACAAACTTTGTTACCTTTTGATATTAGGGAAGATGTCGTAAAAAGTGTAGAAAAAACAAATAGATTATTAGTAATAGACGAAGATGTGCCTGGCGGATGCTCCGCTTATATTTTAAATGAAATCGTCGAAAAACAAGGTGCATACCGTTTCTTGGATAGTGCTCCCCAAACACTAACTGCCAGGGCGCACAGACCTGCCTATGGTACGGATGGGGACTATTTTTCAAAACCGAATTCAGAGGATATTTTCGAAAAAGTATATGCCATTATGCATGAAGCGAACCCTAACGATTATCCCAAACTACGATAATATCGGATAAAAAAATCCCGCTAAATGCGGGATTTTTAATTCAAAAACTATACTTAGTTCTTAATACCCGAATCGCTTTCTTTCATTGCGGGCATCTTAGGCTTGCCATCTGCATCAATTTCTATAATGGCATCAAAACCAAGTTCATCCAACTTATCCGCTATTTTTGCTCTATCACCGACCATAAACCAATTAACGGCATCTGGTTTTACCACGCTTTTACTCACATCTCGTACTTCCTTCAGGGATAGGTTACGCACATTACTATCATAATTCTGATAATAATCATCCGGTAAATCATATTTAACAAGATCTACAACAGAACTATTTACGGAACTATTGGTCTCCCATTGTCCTGGCAAACGCAATACTTGATTTGTTTTTACTTTGTCCAATTCTTCCTGAGTAACCGGTCTGGTTGAAATAAACTCCGAAATCTCTTTTCTTAATTCGGTCACGGATTCAGCAGATTTATCCGTTTGTACAGGAGCATACACAATAAAAGGGCGTTCTTCCTTAGCGCCTATTACAAAACCGCCAGCACCATAGGCCCAATGTTTATCTTCCCTCAGGTTCATGTTGATCCTAGAGGTAAAGTCGCCGCCTAAAATACTGACCATTTGTTCCAGGGCAATCTGAGGAATAGCTCCATATTTACTCGTTAAGTGTCCTGCAAGGATAACAGATTGCTCTGATTCTGGCCTATCCATTAGGTAGAGTGTATTCTTCGAATTTACCTTAGGTTCAGAAAAGGCAATAGCTGGAATAGCTGCTTTCTTCCATTTTCCAAATGCTTTTTCTAATTTATTTTTAAGTGATGTCATTTCAACATCACCTGTTACAACTAGCGTAGCGTTATTAGGTCTGATCCAAGTTTTATAGAACTCCTCAATATTGTCTCTCGTCAAATTAGCAACAGTTTCTTCATATCCCGTACCAGTGTAAGGATTACTGTAAGGATGACCCTCTCCGTACAAATATTTGTTCATAACACGCAATGCCATGGAAATCGGCTGAGATTTCTCTTGTTTTATGGCATTAATTTGTTCACTTTTCAATCGGTCGAATTCGCTTTGCGGGAAAGCAGGATTCAAAACAACATCAGCGAACAAATCAATACTGGCATCCATACTAGGTTTTAAGGTATTCAAATAAACATTGGAATTATCCTGACTTGAAAATGTAGAAAGACTGGCACCCAACAATTGCAATTGCTCGTTTATCTGAAGTGAATTCATATCCTTAGTTCCTTCGTCCAGGAGATTCATTGCCAAATCCGCAGTTCCTGGGCTAGATAGAAAATCCGTTTTATACCCTGCATTGAACATTAAATTCATTACCACAGTGGGAACGCCAGCCCGTTTAGCCAAGACCACATTTAGTCCATTGGATAATTTGGTGCGTTCTAAAGTAGGAAACTTAGATGTTTTGGTAGGTCCAAGTTCTGGAAGCTTAGAGCGATCGACAGCACTCTTCTCCACAGCATACTCTGGGAAAGGATTACAGACCAAAACATGTTTTCCTTGAGATAACCATTTCTGGGCTGTCTTCCTTAAATCGGCAATAGTAGCGTCCTCAACATATTTCAGTTGTGTTTTATAATAAGATGCATCTCCGTGATAGGTTTCGTTAGAAGCTAAAATATCAGAAACACCACCAAAACCTCCAATTCTTTCCAAACCTTTAATAAAACCGGAAAAATAAGCCGCTTTAACTCGCTTTAGCTCTTTTTCAGAGGGACCTTCGTTTATTAACCTTGTCAATTCTTGCATCATAATTTCTTGAACCTTTTCCTCATCCTCACCCGGCTTTACATTGGCCCAGGTAATAAAACGACTCGCGATTTCACTGGAAGCCTGAAAAGAAACGACAGAACTGGCCAACTGGTCTTCATAAACCAGTCTTTTATACAATCTAGAATTTTTACCTGTTGTTAGGATAGACGATATCAAATCGAAATGTAAATCCTCCCTTGATCCAAATTCAGGAGAATTCCATGCAAAAAGAATACGTGTCTCAGGCACTCTATCCTGATAAACTTGATAAGTATCGTTGGTCTTGGTAGGAATATTGATTTCTTGTCTTTCAATTGTTGGACCCGATGGTATGTCCCCAAAATATTTCAATACTTTTTGATATACTTCTTGCGGGTCAATATCCCCTGCTACGGCAACAACGGCATTTGCAGCACCGTAATACGATTTAAACCATTCTTGTACATCTTCTAAGGAAGCTGCATTCAAATCCTCCATTTCACCAATAACGGTCCAAGAGTAGGGATGCCCTTTAGGATACATGGCTTTTGTTAAGTAATCCCATTGTTTTCCGTAAGGTTGATTTTCGCCTTGCCGCTTTTCATTTTGTACAACACCACGCTGTTCATCTAACTTAGCTTGGTCAATAGCTCCCAATAAATGTCCCATTCTATCCGATTCTAGGAACAATACCTGATCCAACGCGGACACGGGTACGTTCTGGAAATAGTTGGTTCTATCAGAATTTGTAGTACCGTTCAGGTCGGTTCCACCAATTCGTTCTAGTGCTTGAAAATAGTCATCGTTGAAATTTTCACTTCCATTGAACATTAAGTGTTCAAAAAGATGTGCAAAACCACTTTTTCCGGGTTTTTCGTTTTTAGAGCCAACATGGTACCAAACATTTACGGCGGCAATTGGTGCCTTATGGTCTTCATGTACTAATAAAGTAAGGCCATTCGGTAATACAAAGCGTTCATACTTGATGTCTATTTGATTTGCCTTAAACTCAAAATCCTGTGCATAGAACTGCGTAGTACCCCATGTTGCAACTAATAAAAGGAGAAGTAATTTTTTCATGTTGTTCTTATTTTTTGATTCATCGTAAATATATGATTTCGTTGGTTTTAGAACAATTATAATTGCTTCTTTATAGCAATAAAACAAAGTTTATCTGTTTAGAAAAACCTTAATTTAGATTTTGTCCTTTAACCCACGTATTTGTAATTGAGCTAATCATCAGAAAAGCAAACCAGATTATGAAAATTTACCGTGAACAGAGGAAAGTATAAACACTTTTCAGAAAATAATTGAGTATTAATTCAATTACATGGAAAGATACTTTGGGAAATTCCTATAGGTTTTAAATAATCAAAAAACCATGTTAAAGTAAGTTTTATAGGTTAAAGATATAAAGCCTTATCCCGAAACTAAAGCAACTACAAAAACATTTTAACCAAATTGCTGATGTGCGTGGTGAAGATTTTTTTAGGAGTAGAAATTACTAAACCTAATGGGGAACCTCACACAGCATTAGCAGCAGACATAAAGAACAAGCTACGTGAGAAAAATATGCTAATTAGCACAGATGGTACCTACGAAAGTGTGTTGAAAATAAAACCTCTTTTATATTTCAATATTGAAAATGCCAATAAACTTGTAGATGAGCTCCTCATTATTTTGAAGGAGCCTTAAAAAGCGATACTTTTAGAAAGATTAATTTAAATATCATGAAAAATTCCCTCTTAAAAGATATTGGATTAGCTTTTTTCAGAATAACAATTTCTGCTATGATGCTTTTTCACGGTCTTCCTAAATTCCAAAAACTAATTGCCGGTAATTTTGAGTTTGGTAACCCACTCGGTATTGGTGCGGCTCCTTCCCTATTTTTGGCGGTCATAGGAGAATTTGTTTGTCCAATACTTATCATTATAGGCTTTAAGACGAGATGGGCAGCTATACCAGCAGCAATTACGATGTTCGTAGCCACTGTTATCGTGCATGGGGAAGACCCATTTGGCACGAAGGAAAAGGCCCTTTTCTATCTTGTGGCGTTCATTACCATCGCATTATTAGGCCCTGGGAAATTTAGTATTGATAAAAAATAGCTTATAAGATTTTTACTAGCAGTTCCTTTAATAAATCCGCTTGATTGACATTAGTAGCACCAACACCTTTACCTTTTAAGTCCAATTCTCTTAAATAAGATATGATTTGGCTTACCTTTTTCATTGGATAATTTCTGGCTGCAGTTTGAAATTCACCCACAAAGTAAGGGTTAATTCGTAAAGCACTGGCCACACTCTTTGGAGAATGGTCTGTTAAGCCATGATATTGAAGTAGTTGCGAAAAAAAAGAGTTAAGTAAGGTTACCGTTAAAACAAATGGATTATTCTTGGGGTTCTGAGCAAAATAGGTGATGATTTTGGTAGCTTTGACCACATTACGTTCTCCGATAGCTTTTTTCAATTCAAAATTATTATAGTCCTTACTTATTCCAATATGCTCTTCAATATCTTGGGGTGTTATTTCACTTTTTTCAGGAAGTACCAATTTTAGTTTAGACAGCTCGTTATTAATCCGGCTTAAATCAGTACCTAAAAATTCCACCAATAAAATAGCCGCTTTGTGAGATATGGAGTAACCGCTAGAAAGAAGTGTTTTCCTCAACCATTCCGTAACTTGGTTCTCATAGAGTTTTTTGCTTTCAAAGACTACGCCACCTTTCTTAATAGCTTTATATAAGGCCTTGCGCTTATCTAATTTTTTATACTTATAACAGATAACAAGTACAGTGGTTTCCTGAGGATTTTCAACATAGCTGGTTAACCTCTCGATGCTTCTGGATAAATGCTGGGCCTCTTTTATAATAACCACTTGACGGTCTGCCATCATTGGATAACGTTTTGCATTGCCAACAATATCTTCTATGGAAACATCTTTACCATACAACACCATTTGATTAAAACCTTTCTCCTCTTCAGTGAGTATTTTATTTCCAATATAGTCAGATATCTTATCAATAAAATAAGCTTCCTCCCCAAAAAGAAAATAGATAGGTTTTATAATCCCTTTTCGAATATCATTAACAATCTGTAGTGCTTCATCCATTCGGAAAAAATCATCAATTTTGCAATATGCAACCGCTTAACTTTCCCAGTTACAACTTTAGGGTCAAAAATAGTCAAAATAAAGCCCTCATTTTTGATCTAATAAGGAAAAAGTTTGTGGTACTTACTCCAGAGGAATGGGTACGCCAACATGTAATTAACTATCTCTTAAACGATAAGAGATATCCACAAAGCCACGTTAATGTTGAAAAGCAAATTGTACTTAATGGCTTAAAAAAAAGATACGACATTGTTGTATTCAATGCTGATGGTACTATTCATCTTTTAGTAGAATGTAAAGCACCAAAAATAAAAATAACACAAAAAACCTTTGATCAAATTGCGCAGTACAATATAGATTTAGATGCTACCTACTTAATGGTTACGAACGGTGTATCTCATTTCTATTGTCAAATGAGTAAAACTGATGAAAAATATGAATTTTTAAAGCAGATTCCTGAATTTAGCCGTTAATTTGTCATCATTTTGAAAATAGCCGTAGTCATATTAAACTGGAATGGAGAAGTGCTTTTGGAGCGTTTTCTTCCCTCAGTGGTTAAATTTTCCAGGGATGCAACCATTTATGTAGCGGACAACGCCTCCACGGACGGGTCTATTGAATTTCTGGAAAAGCGATACCCTGAAATTAAGATTATTAAAAACAGTACAAATGGTGGCTTTGCGCAAGGTTATAATGAAGCATTACAACGGGTTGATGCGGATATTTTTTGTTTGTTAAATTCAGATGTAGAAGTCACCGAAGATTGGCTGGCCCCCATACCAGAAGCTTTTAACACCTTACCAAAAGCAGCCATAATACAACCAAAAATTTTAGACCTTCTTAATAAAGAATATTTTGAATACGCTGGTGCCGCTGGTGGTTTTATTGATCAATTAGGGTATCCATTTTGCCGTGGTAGAATTTTTCAAACTTTAGAAAAAGATGAGGGTCAATACGATGACACTAAGGAGATATTTTGGGCCACAGGAGCATGTATGTTCGTAAGGAAAGCCGTGTTTTCAGAATTAAATGGTTTTGATGCCGATTACTTTGCGCATCAAGAGGAGGTAGACTTTTGCTGGCGCGCTAAAAACCAAGGGCATAAAGTGTATTATATCGGCACCACTAAAGTATACCACTTGGGCGGCTCTACTTTAAGTAATATGAACCCGAAAAAAACGTATCTAAATTTCAGAAACTCTCTCTTTTCAATTACGAAGAACCTACCTATTCATAAGGCTTTCATTATCATTTTTATTCGGTTACTACTTGATGGTATTGCTGCAATACGTTTTATTTTTCAATTTAGGTTTAAACACTTTTTAGCCATTCTTAGAGCGCACTTCAGTTTCTACAGACAATTTAGAGGGATGTACAAAAAACGGGAAAAGTCTAAATTTTTATTAAAATACTACACTACAAAATCCATAGTGTGGTCTTATTTCGTACATCAGGTAAAGAATTTTAACATTTTAGTAAAAGATTAACTAAGAAGTAGGTTTAGCGGATTACAAAATATATAATTTTGAAATTGTTAAAATTTAAGTAAATAACAAACATTAATATAGTTAAACAATTATGAAAAAACTCATTTTAGGATGTCTTGGAGTAACCCTTTTATTATCTTCTTGTGTATCACAGAAGAAATATGCGGACCTCGAAGCAAAGCAAAAAGAAACGCAAGATTTATTAAACTCGGCTACGGTAAAATTAAATGACTGCCTAGAAGAGAAAGCAACTGCAGCTTCTAGACTACAAACTCTGGAAGATCAGAATGCATTTTTAAAGTCTAACAATCAAGAGCTTATCAATAACATGGGCAACTTGACGACCTTAACTACCAAAGGCGCTGAAAATCTTGAGAAGTCTTTAGAGAGTTTGCAAGAGAAAGATTTGACTATTCGTAAATTAAACGATGCGATTACGAGAAGGGACTCTGTAAATCTATCTCTAGTTCAAAGTTTAAAAGGTGTTCTAGGAAACCTGGATGATGAAGACATTGAAATCAGCGTTGAAAAAGGTGTTGTTTTCGTTTCTATTTCCGATAAATTATTATTCAGCAGTGGAAGTTATAATGTAACCAGTAGAGCTAAGGAAGTACTTGGAAAAGTAGCCAAAGTTGTAAACAATAAGCCAGATTTTGAGTTTATGGTAGAGGGTCACACAGATGATGTGCCTTACAGAAAGAATGGTGTGTTATTGGACAACTGGGATTTAAGTGTAAAACGTGCAACTGCTGTTGTTCGAATTTTACAGAACGATTTCAATGTTGACCCTAAGCGTATGACGGCTGCAGGTAGAGCGGAATTTGTACCGGTATCTACAACAGAGAAATCTAAAAATAGAAGAACTAGAATTGTTGTTCTTCCAAAAATTGACCAGTTCTACAGTATGATTGAAGAAGGAATGAAAGATCCCGCGATTGGAGGAAAGTAATTCCATAGAAATTTAAAGAAAAGCGGTTCTGTTAGAACCGCTTTTTTTATGACCATATTTGAAATATTAAAGAATATCTAGACTTCCCTTTCCTTCTCTTACTACCTCTGGATGACCTTCTGAGAGGTCAATTATCGTAGAGCCTACATTACCACCATAGCCTCCATCGATAACAACATCTACAAGGTTACCCCATTTCTCATAAATAAGCTCAGGGTCCGTAGTGTATTCAAGAACATCGTCATCATCACGAATAGAAGTAGAAACTATAGGATGTCCCAAAGCCTTGACCAAAGCAAGGGCTATACTATTGTCCGGAACTCTGATTCCAACAGTTTTTTTCTTTTTGAAGTCTTTGGGTAAGTTATTGTTTCCGGGTAAAATAAAAGTGTAGGGGCCTGGCAATGCTCTCTTTAATATTTTGAAAGTAGCGGTATCTATTTGACGTACATAATCGGAAAGATTACTTAAATCCGCACAAAGAAATGACCAGTTTGCTTTAGCAAGTTTAATGCCTTTTATACGCGCCAACTTTTCCAAGGCTCTAGAATTGGTAATATCGCAACCCAGTCCGTAAACAGTATCCGTAGGGTAAATGACCAAACCACCTTTGCGAAGCGTTTGCACCACCCTATTAATTTCCTTTGGGTTTGGGTTCTCCTCGTATATTTTAATAAACTCTGCCATAGACCATTTATTCTTATAAGATAAATCCTATTTCAGTTATTTTCAAATTTCTAAGATGGAATAATTCCACAAAAACCTAAAGCACCTCTAGCTTGGCAAAACGCAATAAAAGTTTCTTCACATCTCCTTTATCGAACTTAATTTCTGCTTTTCTATCATTTCCTGCTCCTTCAATCTTCAATACCTTGCCCCGTCCAAAACGGGTATGGTTCACCAATGACCCCTCTGCCAAATTAGGGTCTATTTCATTTGTATTCCCCACTGGTCTTGATAGTTCTGGTTTTATTTTACGTAACTTTTTTAGTTGATTTAAATTCGGCTGCCCTACAAGAGGAGGTGTACCTGCCTTGGGTTTTACCTGTCGCAGCTTGGATTTGTCTACCTCCCCAAAAATATCCGCATCTATCAACGATTTATACCGATAGCCACCATCTACCGGAGTTAAATTCTCAACATACTGCTCATCAATCTCCTCTAAGAACCGACTCGGTTCCGCATCTATTAATTTACCCCAACGATATCTATTCTGCGTGTAAGTTAAATAGGCCTGTTTTTCGGCTCTAGTCAGGGCTACATAAAAGAGCCTGCGCTCTTCTTCCAATTCGCTTCTCGTGTTCATACTCATCGCAGAAGGGAACAAATCCTCTTCCATACCTACAATATACACATAGGGAAACTCAAGACCTTTAGCCAAATGAATGGTCATTAACGCCACACGGTCATCATCTCCGGTATCATTATCTAAATCGGTAGCAAGCGCAACATCCTCTAAAAATTCATTTAAACCACCTGTAGCATCGGCCAGTTCCTTTTGCCCCTCTACAAAATCTTTTATACCGTTCAGTAGTTCTTCAATATTCTCCATTTTGGCAATACCTTCCGGAGTACCGTCTTTTTTGAATTCTAAAAGTATCCCCGTTTTTTTAGAAATATGCTCTGCTAAGGTAAAGGCGTCCGCTCCTTCGTTCATGATTTGAAAACTCTTGATCATGGTCACGAAATCCTCCAATTTCCTTTTGGTACCCGAATTTATTTTAAGGTCTATTTTAGCAATATTCTCCATGACCTCAAAAATGGACCTATCGTAGTGATTTGCTGCCACTACGAGTTTATCTATGGTAGTCTGACCGATACCTCTTGTCGGAAAATTGATGATGCGCTTTAGCGCCTCTTCATCTTTAGGGTTAATAACTAGTCTTAGATAGGATAGGACATCTTTTATTTCCTTTCTTTGATAAAAAGAGAGCCCTCCGTAGATTCTATAAGGTATATCTCTTTTACGTAAACCGTCCTCAATTGCCCTAGACTGTGAATTGGTACGATATAACACGGCAAATTCACCATTGGTCAACTGATTCTGCATCTTGTTATCCCAAATGGAACCCGCTACAAACCTACCTTCCTCGGCATCTGTTATACTTCGATGTATTTTTATGGCTGCACCTTCGTCATTTGCCGTCCATACTACTTTCTCTAGTTGATTTTTATTCTTGGCGATTATAGAATTTGCAGCATTCACAATGTTTTTAGTAGAGCGATAATTCTGCTCTAAACGGTACATTCCTACATTGTCATAATCTCGTTGAAAATTTAAAATATTACTAATATTAGCGCCTCTAAAAGAATAGATACTCTGTGCATCATCCCCCACCACACAAATATTTTGAAAACGGTCGGCCAAAGCTTTAACGATTAAATATTGCGAGTGGTTCGTATCTTGATACTCGTCTACCAAAATATACCGGAACCTATCTTGATATTTCATGAGAACATCCGGAAATCGAGTCAACAACTCATTGGTCCTTAGCAATAAGTCATCAAAATCCATAGCACCGGCCTTAAAACAACGGTCCACATAATTCTGATAAATATCCCCTACCCTAGGCCTTTTGGACATGGCATCTGCTTCCATGAGTTCCGGGTTATTAAAATAAGCCTTGACCGTTATAAGACTGTTTTTAAAAGAAGATATCCTATTCTGAATCTGTTTGTATTTGTAGATATCCTTATCCAACCCCATTTCTTTAATAATGGAAGCTATAAGTCTTTGTGAATCTTGTGTATCGTAAATAGTGAAGTTACTTGGGTAGCCAAGTTTGTTTCCATCAAAGCGAAGTAATTTGGCAAAAACGGAGTGAAAGGTGCCCATCCAAAGATTCTTAGCTTCGGAAGTACCAACGATATCCGCGATACGTTTTTTCATTTCCCGCGCGGCCTTATTGGTAAAGGTCAATGCCAAAATATTAAAGGAATCTACTCCTTGCGCCATTAAATGGGCTATTCTATAAGTAAGCACCCTTGTCTTACCAGAACCGGCACCAGCGATTACCATTAAGGGACCATCCTTATGCAAAACAGGTGCCTTCTGGGCTTCATTTAATTCGTCTATAAACGTACTCAATTCACTATGTATTTAGGAACGTGAATTTAGCCATTATAACGCGATAGCGGAAATGCTGTTATTCAGAATTATAAACAATAACTGGTAATTCCTTTCAATTTGAATATATTTAGCATCTTATTCTAGAGAAAATGCGTCATACACTATTGAGAACCTCTTTTTTTTGGCTTTTTACTATCGGAATTTTTGCTAATTGTTTAGCCCAGTCTAAACAAAGTGGCCCTGTTATAGAAGAGTTTGGTAAAGTATGGCGAATAGAAAATACGGACTTTAAAGTAGATACCACTAAAACCTACAAAGCTGTTTTTGACATCATGAACTCACCTGAGGATGTTTCGCAAAGAAATGCAAGTCTGGAAACCGCAGCTCGTTTTTTAAATATGCATGCGCAAAGTGGAGTTCCTTCAGAGCAGCTAAAGGTAGCCCTAGTAGTGCATAATAAAGCATCTAAAGATGTAATTACCTCTGAAGCTTACCAACATAAGTATAAAGTTGAAAACCCAAATGAAAAGCTCTTGCAAGATTTAATGGCAGCCGGGGCTCAGGTTATTTTTTGTGGACAATCTTCTTCCTCGAGAGGTTTTCCAAAAGAAGAGTTGATTGATGGCGTGCAGCTCTCCTTATCCGCAATGACCGCATTGATACAATTACAGGACGAAAATTATAGATTGATTAAATTTTAAACACACACTATGAAAAAATTAGGACTATTGGCTTTAGTACTAGGTGTCTTTTCCATGCAAGCGCAAGGGCCCAATCTAAGTAAGGATTATGAGGCTATAGAAAGTAAGGTTATTGATTGGCGAAGAGATATACATCAAAACCCTGAATTAGGAAATCGCGAATTTAAAACGGCCGAGAAAATTGCCAAACATTTAGAATCATTAGGTATAGAAGTACAAACGGGTGTAGCCCATACGGGCGTTGTTGGCCTCTTGAAAGGTGATATGCCCGGTAAAGTTGTGGCCTTACGTGCGGATATTGATGCGTTACCTGTAACTGAGCGTAACGATTTACCCTACAAATCTACAGTGACTTCTACTTTTATGGGAGAGGATGTAGGCGTAATGCATGCCTGTGGGCATGATACACATACGGCTATTCTAATGGGTGTTGCAGAAGTCATGTCCAAGAACAAGGATAAAATTAAGGGCACCGTTAAGTTTATATTTCAACCTGCTGAGGAAGGACCACCACCAGGTGAAGAAGGCGGAGCGTGGCTTATGGTTAAAGAAGGTGTTATGCAGAACCCCAAAGTAGATGCTATTTTTGGTCTACACATTAATTCACAAACTCCAGTAGGCACCATTAGATACAAATCTGGAGGAACAATGGCCGCTGCCCAAAGTTTCACTATTAAAGTACAAGGAAAACAAAGCCACGGTTCGCAACCATGGAGCGGTGTTGACCCCATTTTAATCAGTGCTAAGATAATTGACGGGCTACAGACCATTATCAGTAGAGAAACAAACCTAACAAACGAAGCTGCCGTAATCACGGTTGGTAAAATTAAGAGTGGAGTGCGTTTTAACATTATCCCGGAAAGTGCAGAAATGATAGGTACTATTCGTACGTTGGATTATGATATGAAGGATAAGTTGAACAAACGAATGGTAGAAATGGTTAGTACCATTGCCAAAGCCTATGGTGGTGAAGCTACCTGTGAAATTAAAGACGCTACGGATATTACCTATAATAATCCAGAATTGGTAGAGCAGATGCTACCGACCATGAGACGTGTGGCAGGAGAGGCTAACATCCAAACTCAAAAAGCAATTACCGGAGCAGAAGATTTTTCTTATTTCCAAAGGGAAGCTCCCGGTTTCTTTTTCTTTTTAGGCGGAATGACACCTGGAAACACGGAATCGTTCCCACATCATACGCCTGATTTTAAAATAGATGATAGTGACTTATTATTAGGCGTAAGAACCCTTACGGAAATGAGTTTAGACTACTTAAATAGCGACAAAACACCACGATTGGATACCAAACCGAAAGGATAATTTAAATGACTGAAATAATTGCCGTATTAGCTAACTTTCCATGGTGGGCCTATGGTATTGTTTTTATTGTATTCGTGGCCATATGGGATATTTTCGTCCAAAAAAGGCATACTATAAAACATAATTTTCCCGTAGTTGGGCACTTGCGTTACTGGTTAGAAAGTATAGGGCCGGAAATGCGTCAGTATTTCGTAGCTAATAATCGTGAAGAATTACCTTTTAATAGAATTGAAAGAGGTTGGATTTATGCCTCCGCAAAGCAAGAGAACAACTACGAAGGTTTTGGTTCTGACCGCGATTTGTATGCTCATCAACATGTATTTATAAAAAATAGAATGATGGCCTATAAAGCACCTGAAGGTCATCCCAATCTCGAAGACAAATCATTTATGCCCTGCGCAAAAGTCATGGGTGTCTATAATAAAAGAAAACGACCTTATAGACCAGCGAGTATTATCAACGTTTCAGCGATGAGTTTTGGCTCCCTGTCCGCAGCGGCCGTAGAGGCCATGAACAAGGGGGTACATAAAGCATCGGCTTATCATAACACAGGGGAAGGCGGACTTTCTCCTTATCACAAGCAGGGAGGAGATGTAGTGTTTCATTTTGGAACCGGTTACTTTGGCGTTCGTACCGAGGATGGTAATTTTTCCATGGATAAAATGAAAAAATTGGTCGCGGACAATCCCTGTATAAAAGCCATTGAAATAAAACTTTCACAAGGAGCAAAACCCGGAAAAGGTGGTGTGCTACCTGGTGCAAAAATTACCGAAGAGCTTGCAGTAATCAGAGGTGTTGAAGTTGGTAAAGATGTATTATCTCCCGCAACCCATAAAGCTTTTTCCAATGTTACGGAACTCATGCAACTTATCGAAGCTATTGCCAGTGAAACCGGACTACCAGTTGGGATTAAAGGGGCGATAGGAAAATTAGACCAATGGGAAGAACTAGCGGACCTGATGTTAAAAACGGGAAAAGGCCCGGATTTTATTACAGTAGACGGTGGCGAAGGTGGTACCGGTGCCGCCCCGCCTTCCTTTGCAGACCACGTATCCTTACCTTGGGTTTATGGGTTCTCTAGTCTATATCGCGTGTTTTTAGATAGAAAGCTTACCGAACGTATTGTCTTTGTAGGTAGTGGAAAGTTAGGTTTTCCCGCAAAAGCTGCCATGGCTTTTGCAATGGGTGTAGATTGCATTAATGTAGCACGTGAAGCCATGATGAGTATTGGTTGTATACAGGCACAAGTATGCCATACCAATAGATGTCCCGCTGGTATTGCCACACAGAATAAGTGGTTACAAAAAGGAGTTAACGTTCCATTAAAATCGGACCGGTTGGCACAATACTTCAAATCCTTCCGAAAAGAGTTTCTGGAAATTACCCACGCAGCAGGTTATGAACATCCATGCCAATTTACCATGGACGATATTCAAGTAAATGTTGATGACAACGACCTTAACAGAAGTCTAGCCTCTACTTACGGGTACAATAAAGTTAAAGTTGACTTCAAAGGTGTGGAAGAATTAAAAGACTGTTCGTATCTTGGCGGGAAATAAAACTTAGTCCTATTCTTAATCAACTTGTATCATTATGAAGAGAATTCTACCCCTTTCCATATGCCTCTTTTTATTTGTTTCAACTATACAGGCTCAGAAAAAAAGTGAATTGATTGCTCAAAATCAAGATTTAAAATACCGTTTAGATTCCATAAACCGCATTGTTTCCAAAGCGGAACAAAATGAAAAAATAAGTGTGTTAAAAGCTGATGAGCTTCAAAATCAGGTAACTGAATTACAAGCGGCGAATGCCACACTTTTAAAAAACCTGAATAGTTTTGCTGCGCTGTCCAGTCAAAATTCGAAGAATATAAACAAAACACTTGCCACTTTAGAACGTAAGGAGGCACAACTAAAGGGATTGGTAGATGGGTTTGCCAGCGCCGATTCCACGGCACTTGTCATATTGACCAATGCTAAAAAGACCTTGGGTGAAAATGCCAAGGTACAGGTAAATGAAGGCGTAGTCATTGTGTCAGAAAAACTAGACTTTTTCTTCGCGGACGGTTTGGGCACAAATCTTTTGGATACTTCCAAAGAATGGCTAACGAACGTAGCAAAACTTATTAATGCCAGTCCAAAAGCAGCCGTAACCATTACGGGAATGAGCATAACCGGTGAATTTGATGTAGCTATGTCTCAAGCCAATACCATTGCAGGAATATTAATCAAAGATAATTCGGTAAGTGGTACGCGCCTTAATGTCATGAGCGGAGATGGGGGTTTTAATGAAGCTATTCAAATAAAACTACATCCAGATTATAAGGCTTTTTATGAAGGAGCTAAAGCGGATATGAAGAATTAAATAGTGTCATGATTGTAGGGCTTATTTTGAAATAATTGACCGACGACCGCAGGTATTTTTATGAGGCTTAAAGAACTATAACGGCAAGATTACTTCATTTGATGGCAGCTTTTTGTTACTTTTTCCTCAAAATAGGACTCAGAAAACCTATTTAGCAGATTAAAGACCTTAATCCATAATATCCTCTACATTACTGTTTGTAATTAGCTATGCTTTCCATTTTGCATAACATTTTAAGAGATCCAAACGAGGGATTCGGCAAAACGATACCATTCACCAGCTTCATCCTTTTTACAAAAAATCAATTCCAAACCATTTGGACTTCCCAAAAAGTAAGCGGAAATCGTATGGTCTTGGTTAAAAACAGGAACGGAGATACGAATGGCTTTGGTATCATTAGTTAAAGAAATTTTAGAAGTCAAACTTTGAGGGTTCCATTTCAGTTTTTTGTCCGCCATTTTAGACATATAATCCCTGTCCCTTTCAGATAGAAAGTCAGATACTGAGAGTTTTAAATTTAGATTAATACTGTCCAAGAGAACCCTTTTTCTTTCAACAGATATTTCCTCACTGGATTCAATAGCTTTCGAGCTCTTAGCATTAGTTTGGTATATTTCAGTGCTATAGGCGTATGATACAAAAATATTATACACTTCGTCCCTTATAAAATTAGCGTTATATTCCTTGCCTATATATGATCTTTCATAAATTTTCATGGGGTTACTCGGATTAAGAACTAAGGTGGAATTAATAACCTTATACATTTCATTTTCCTGAGGTGTTACTAATTTGCTCGAAAGACAAGAACTAAAATTCAAGCTTAATATTGATAGGACTATAGTTTTTCTTAAACTCAATCGCATTGTACACTTTTTGACAATAACAAACTGTTGTATAAACACTTTTAAATGACCCATTACTAAACAAGGTATAGCGTTGTACTACATAACTTCTTCCACTTTGCTCCAATTTTACGATAAATATAAATATAGCCTCCTAAGGGAGTTTGGTCTATAAAAACGCCATAAGTTCCATTACCGGTATTCATAATAACTGGAAAGCTAATAAAGTGAACCGCTTTCTTCACCTTACCTACATTCTGATAATCGGCATACGTACCAATCTCATAGTTTAAAGCTTTAGGGTTATCAAATTTAGAAGCATATAATAGTACCACTTTTAAATTCATTATTTTTTTGTCTAAGCGTTTTCTATCCATTTCGGTAAACAAACTATCTAAGGGGCATTTAACTATCTCTTCTTCATTTTGATAGTTGATATAGTGGTCTAAACCATCCTTTAGGACATCACTATAATAGTCACTTGAGGCGTCGTAAGGATTGTTTGTTTCGTAATAAAGGCTTCCCTGCAAGCCCTTATTTTGGCCATAAACCATGTTTAATAGGTCATAGGCTATTTCGGAATTTGAGCTATTATAAGAAGATGGTTTTGGCTGAGATTTACAACCTAAACAAACAAGAATAACCAAAAGCCATTTTTTCTTTATGCCTACCATCTGAAATTAATTCTTACGCTTCAATGATAAATGATTTAAGAAAATGAAATCCAAGTATTTGCATGAAGATACCAATTTCCCATACTATCCTTTTTACAAAAATAAATTTTCATAAGAAATGAAGTACGAATAAAATAGACACAAACAGCCTTGTCCACACTAAAAACAGGTACCGAAATCTGTGCTGCATTTTTATCGCTATACAGCCTAATGTTATTAGCTAGGAGTTCATTATTCCATTTTATTTTCTTGTCAGCCATCTTTGACATTTCTATAATATCTCTCTCATTTAAAAAGTCAGTTACAAAAACTTCGGAATTTTGACGAATACTATCCAATAGATATTCTTTTCGCTTATAAGATAACTCTTCATTATCCTCGATAGCTTGAGCAATGTTGAAATTATTCCTGTATATTTCTGTCGTATTTGGGTAAGACACTAAAAGATTTTCTAACTCTTTTTTTATAAAGTTGTGGTTAAATTGCTTATCGACATAAGATTTATAATGAATATTGGCGGTATCTGTTTGATGTACTAAAAACGTACTATTTATAACTTGATAAACCTGCTCCTCTTGAACGTTTGCTAATCTACTTGAATAGCAGGAGTTTAAGAGTACTAATCCTAATGAAGCGCCAATGATTTTTATGACTTTTAATCGCATACTATAATTTCATTTTCTACAAACAGTTTTAAATAAAAATTACATAGAACAGCTAAAAGCAAATTCTATATAAGTTTAGGGAAAAAATTAAGCATTTCATCGATAAAGTATTATAATAATTGATGAAATTGGTCGTTCTAGAGTCATAAATTAGCTTTAACTCAGTAAATTTTCGAACATGACATCTGACCAAATATTTCAACTTTTTGCTTATCTATTACCATCGGTAGTTACAGGAGCCATAGCGTTCTACTTTTTTAGAATGCACACCAATAACGAGGAAGGAAGACGCCGCTTTCTATTACATAAAGATTCACAAAAAGACACCTTACCCGTTAGACTACAAGCCTATGAACGTATGGCCTTATTTTTAGAGCGTATGGCCTTACCAAGTTTAGTGGTTCGTGTTGCACCACTAACACAGGATAAATCGGCCTACGAAAACCAATTGATAAAAAGTATTGAAACGGAGTTTGACCATAATCTGTCCCAACAAATTTATATGACAGATGAATGCTGGAATATTATAAAAGCGGCAAAAAACGCTACTGTACAGATGATACGTAAAGCTGCTATGAGCGAAACAGAAACCGCAGACAAATTACGTGAAGATATTCTAACGGAAACCATGGAGAAAGCTTCCCCTTCTGCTACGGCCTTGGCTTTCGTTAAAAAGGAACTAGGAGAGCTTTGGTAAGAAAAGCCAATTGTAAGATTTAGTTTTAAGTGTAAGTGCAGGAGTAAATTTCGGGTCCTTAAATTATCTCCTCAGACCACAAAACTCGCAAACGACGTACTAAATACTGCCTACTGCAAACTACTTACCGAATTACTAATTACTACCTATTAAATACTGACAAAAGACTACCAGCTAATAACTACCGACTACAAAAGTTATTCATTCGCATTTGGCTCAATAGGATTAGTTTCCTCATTTTTATTTTTAGCGTACAAATAACCTCGTTTCCACCAAAGTGTCATTTTAGCCTTATCGAATATCAGCGAGTTTGTAGTTAATATGGTCGGCGTATAATACAGGTTAATAATAGCATCATGCTGGTTTGCAACATACTTTCCTATACGTATATTCTGATATTCTATACGGTCCAAAATAAAGCTTAGCATCGTAGTTAAAAGTTCAAAAGGGTTTCTGGAAGGCATACGGTTCATATAATTCACTTCGGTATGCAATACCACAACATCTACCTCTGTAGCGCCTCTCTTGATCGCTTCTTCAATAGGAACAATACTACCCAGACCGCCATCTGCATATTCACATCCATTTTTTCGAACGAGACTCATGAATGGCGTGTAATTAGATGACATCCAAATCCAGTCGCAGAATTCATCATAAGTACATTCGTCTATAGACTTATATTCCACTTGGTTCAAGGACAAATTAGAAACCGTTACCACTACCTCCTTGTTACTTTCTTGCAGTTCTTTAAACTCGGCAATTGTAAGGCTATTTCTAATCAAATCCCTAAGATTTTCACTTTCTCCAAAGGTTTTCTTTCCCCGGATAAGATTTTTAAGCACGTTCCAATGATTTATGGATATTTCATTGATGCCGTATTTTTTACGCACAACGAACGGACAATTATTGAATATCGTTTTTTGGTTTACGTTGGAGTAAATTTCCTTTATTTTATCAACTTTGCCCAAAGCCAAATGCGAAATAAGTAGACTACCTGTAGAAGTCCCTACGAATAGGTCGTACTTTTTACCGGATTCCTGTAAAAGAAACTGGGCAACCCCACCAGCAAAGGCTCCTTTGCTCCCACCTCCTGAAATAACTAATGCTCTCATGGCAAATCTAACTTGGTTTTTAAATAACGTAAATCATCACTATTTAGTTCCTTTGCTGCATTTAGAATTTCCATTTTACTGGTATCATCCTTTAATTTTTCATCCAACAAACGCCTTGCAAAGTTGCGAAATTGCCACGAATGATGATTAGCCGTCTTTATGAGTTGTCGGTAAACCGTAAAATTCATTGCATTGATATTGGCTATATATTGAAATGCCAACTGCCTCACTTCCGGATTGTAGCTCGGAAAAGTATAACCCGTTAATTCTCTTAGATACATATTTTTCTCTTCGCCGCCATATTCCGGGGTCACCAAGGCCAGGGTCAACCATAATAGAAGTACATTTTTATTTGGCAGACCAACAATATCTTTTGTGCGATTTAAATAAACACTTCTATTTTCCGGAAAATTGGCCCATAAATTCACCAAGGCCATTTCAGTGGTCAGATAACTATCATCCTCTAGAAGCGTTTCGTAACGGTATTTTAAACCTTCTGAAGATTGACGAGCACCCGAAATTCCATATAAGACTTTCGCCAAAGTTTGTCTAATAGGTACTGTGTCTGTTTTAAAAGCCTTAAAAATTAATTCTTCAGGTAATATTCGGTGGTGTTCTTTTATGAGATATTGCTTAAAGTGAACCGATTCACTAGCATTCCAATAGTTTTCATAGTTTACATCATCACTTTGAATGCGTTGAAATTCCTCTTCCATCTCAAAGACGAGATTAACGGAGGACGAAGCATTTCTTAGGAAAGATTTCATTTTATCAAAAGGAAGTACGCTACGCTCTAGCCAATCTGACTTAAAAGTAGACAAGTCCAAGCCGCTTGCTTGTTCTATTTCGTTCAGAAAATCGGTAATGGTAACATTTTTATACTGATATTTCCTTAGATAGTTATTAATTCCAAGCTTAAAGGCATCATCCCCGACCAAATCCTTAAGCATCACTAAGGTCCATGCTCCTTTTTCATAAAATGTAAGGCTACTGGCCTTATGATTGGTTAACGCCTCCCCTTCACCCTTATCCGATAGGCTTTTTAGTCGCACCGCGGTATCGAATAATTTCCAATAATAATGGTCTTCTCCGAATAGCTCTTTCTCCACTAAATACGCATAATAGGTTGCAAAGCCCTCATGTAGCCAATGATGATTGCCATCTTTTTCTGTAACTAAATTACCAAACCATTGATGGGCCAGTTCGTGGGCATTTACGTTTATATAGTTTTTATCTACAAAGGCAGTGGAATCAATTACATAAGTATCGGAAAAAATAGTAGCTGTTGTGTTTTCCATACCTGCATATAAAAAATCATGAACGGGGATTTGCTTATAATTCTGCCATGGATATGGAAAACCAATTTCTTGTTCTAAAAAATCAAAAATTTCTTTAGTATAGCGATAGGTAGGCTCTACCCGTAAACTATCTGCTGAGCTATAGTAATTTTCAATTGGTACCCCAGAAGCCGAGACCAACTGTTGTTTTTCATAATTCCCTATGACAAAAGCCAACAAATAGCTGCTCATAGGTTTTTGCATATCGAATGAAACTATATTTCCACCACTATGATTGCTTTTAATTTCAATCAGGCGACCATTCGAAATAATTGATGTTTTATTGAAAGTTGAATTAAATTTTAAGTCAAACTCTACCTTTTCTTGCATGTCATCAAAACTTGGCAACCAATGGCTAGTATACTTTCCTTGGCCTTGTGTCCATATTTGTTCGTTTCCATCAATTTTATCATCCCAACCAAAGAAATAAACCGTTTGTTTTGGAGTACACTCGTATTGTAGGACCAATTCATGATGTTCCCCTTCTTTAAATTGATGATGCACCTTAATGATACTTTCCGTGTTTTCCAATGCAATGGGCTTTCCATTCAGTAGTGTTTTAGAAAATTGCATTTGCTTAGAGTCTAAATAAACTGAATCTACATCCGCAAGCACTTCAAACTTATACGTCACTAATCCTTTAACACTTTTCTCCTGTGGAATAAGCTCTAGCGTAGCATTTGCATGGATAAAATCTACCTTTTCCTGATGCTGAGCGCATAAAAAAGAACAAAGTAAAACAAAGGTAAAGGCTAAGAGCTGTTTCATACGTGTTTACCGACAAAATCCTGTCCAAATTTAACGCTTTAGACCATTAGTCTCTTTAATACTTTATGATTAAAGCTTGTATTTTTTCGATATCACCTTTAAGTACACCTTTGGGGGTTAATAGGCTTATCCCTAAATTCGTAATATGAATGCCGGTTTTCTACAAACACCAGTTGCTTATTTAAAAGGCGTTGGCCCAAACCGGGCAGAAAGTCTACAATCAGAACTAGGCATTCACGTATACCAAGACCTCCTTAACCTTTTCCCCAATAGGTATATAGACAAAACCCAATACTATAAGGTAAACCAGCTACAAAAAAGTAATGCAGATGTGCAGTTAATTGGTAAAATAGTACATCTAAAAACGGTTGAACAAAAAAAAGGAACACGACTTATTGCTAAATTTCAAGATGATACCGGTGAGATGGAATTAGTTTGGTTCCGTGGTCAAAAATGGATTCGAGACAATTTAAAATTAAATACACCCTACGTTATTTTTGGAAAATGCAATGTATTCAATGGCGTTTTCTCCATGCCCCATCCAGAACTAGAATTGTTAAAAGAGCACCAAGAGGGACTCAAAGTACACATGCAACCCGTTTACCCATCTACTGAAAAACTTAGTAATAAAGGACTAACAAACCGTGTAATAAGTAAATTAATGCAGCAACTTTTTCTGGAAACCAAAGGCAAGTTTTCAGAAACACTATCAGATGGCATTCGGCAAGAACTAAAGTTAATTTCAAAAAGCGAGGCACTTTTTAACATCCACTTCCCCAAAAGTCAGGAATTGTTAGCGAAAGCCCAGTTTCGGTTAAAATTTGAAGAATTATTTTACCTTCAAATGCAGCTCATTGCCAAGAACATGCTGCACAAACAGCGCATAAAAGGAAATAATTTTGACCAAGTAGGCGCCTTATTCAATGAATTTTATGCAAATCAACTACCTTTTGAGCTAACGAACGCACAAAAAAGGGTCATCAAAGAAATTAGGGCAGATTTAGGAAGTAATGCTCAAATGAACCGCCTGCTACAGGGAGATGTAGGTTCAGGAAAAACCATAGTGGCCGTAATGTCAATGCTACTGGCCATAGATAACGGATTCCAGGCCTGTTTGATGGCGCCTACAGAAATTTTAGCCAATCAGCATTATACCGGTATTTCCGAATTGCTTGATGGTACTGGAATAACCTGTGAGCTTTTAACAGGTTCCGTAAAACAAGCAGCCAGAAAACCCATTCACGAACAATTAGAATCAGGAGAACTTCACATACTTATAGGAACGCACGCCCTATTAGAGGATAAAGTTAAGTTCAAGAATTTAGGTTTGGCCATAATTGATGAACAACATCGTTTCGGTGTTGCACAGCGGTCCAAACTTTGGCATAAAGGAAGCTCATCCCCAGAAGGAACTAGTGGGGCTATTCCTCCCCATATCCTTGTAATGACGGCAACACCCATTCCACGAACTCTGGCAATGAGTTTGTACGGTGATTTGGACATTTCTGTAATTGATGAGCTACCTCCTGGGAGAAAACCCATAAAAACAGTACATAGATATGATTCCAATCGTTTAAAAGTTTTCCAATTTATCCGAGATGAAATTAAGAAAGGAAGGCAGATATATATCGTTTATCCACTTATACAGGAATCAGAGGCGCTGGACTACAAAGATTTAATGGACGGTTATGAGAGTATCGTTCGTGACTTTCCAATGCCAGAATTTCAAATATCCATTGTACATGGACAAATGAAACCGGCAGACAAAGAGTACGAAATGCAGCGCTTTGTCAATGGGGAAACCCAAATTATGGTAGCAACTACCGTCATAGAAGTTGGGGTAAACGTACCCAATGCATCGGTTATGATAATAGAAAGTGCCGAACGTTTTGGCTTATCCCAATTACACCAATTACGTGGCCGCGTGGGTCGTGGTGCTGACCAGAGTTTTTGTATTTTGATGACCAGCCATAAACTATCATCAGAGGCTAAAACGAGGCTAGAAACCATGGTCCGTACCAATGATGGCTTTGAAATTGCAGAAGTAGATTTAAAACTTCGGGGACCAGGTGATATTATGGGCACCCAACAAAGTGGAATTCTCAACTTAAAAATCGCTGATATCGTAAAGGATAATGAGATACTAAAAACCGCCCGTTATTATGCGCTACAGCTTTTAAAAGCGGACCCGTCCTTAGAAAAGCCAGAGAACTTAATTATAAGGCATTCCTATGCCCAACTAGTGAAATACAAGAATATTTGGAATTATATAAGTTAATTACCTTTTTACTACAACTTGTTCAAGCCATTGGTTACGTTCAAACTCATATTCATATAAAATTTCTCCATCAAAATTCATGTATACAAGTCCAATAAAATCAGGATTGTCTTCTTGAATAAACCCTTGGGTAAATCCATGATAAAGAACAGCAAAAGTTTCTGACTCCAAATCAAATATGTGTTCTTTTGGTTGCCTTATGGGATTAGGTATTGGAATTCCACTATTCCGAAAATATTCTCTATATACCTCGGAATCCAAGACTATTGAACTGTCGGTTTGAAAATCATAAATTCCGGGATAAGATCTCAAATCATCAAAATTGGCAATCATCAAGGCCACTTTATTCTCGTGGATATCTGTCTTTCCAATTCGAGGGCCAAAAATTAAGCCTTCTGAATTTAAAACGGAATTGGAGAATATGGTTTGTCCACTTTTTAAATCAATTAAATCTAAAAGATTGAGATTCCTTCTTAAAATCATCTTATTGTCGTCAATTAAAGGTATCATCATACCTTCAAATCTGTCTTCCAAAACAATTTCAAGGGAATTTGAATCATAGACTATCAAACCATCTTGAAAATTTCCAGAATTCGATTTATCATTAAAATGAACGAACAAAAAATCGTTATTTGCCCATACGCAATACTGTGAATCTCCTACAAAAGAGGGACCGAGACTTTCAAAATAATGATTATCAATTGAACTATAGTTTCTAACAATAGGTTCAACAGCTTCACCTTCGGGACAAAAGTTAAATCGAAATGTAAAAAAAGAGTTCTCGTTAGATGCACCATGGTTTCCATACCCGAAGCATTCTTCTAAGTCAGGAAATATTTCCATATTTGTTATCGAGTTTGTTTGGCGTGTGTCTAGATTAAATGATATAATTTCTCTTTCTAAAATATTCGCTCCTTGGGCAAAAAGCAATACATTTTCTTGTCCATTTTCTTGAATGAATGCATTCAAATCCAATCCTACCAAAGAGGTCAAATTTGTAGCTACTGAGGGTTCCGAGGTAGCATGAACAAAATCAATTGAAATGAATTCCCCATTAGTAGCATCTGAAAATTCCTTCAATACAACCGTAATTGAAAAAGGAAATGTGAAAGATTCCTCTAGTTTCTCTTCAATTTCTTCTTTCTCAGACTCCTGTTCAATTTCTGGTTCTGGTTCTGGTTCTGGATCTGAAGTATCAGGACTACATCCAACTAAGAGAAATATAAGCAATAGATTAGTTAAATAGCGCATCTTTTAAATTTTTGATAAAAATAGCAAATGATTGATCTTTAATAGAGCTTAAACGATGAAATAACTTTTTATACGCCCAGCATGTTGAACATCGTAATTTCAATTTCAGTTAATTTCCAAAAAACCCCTTGTTTTAATAGATTTGTCACTTAGATTAAGAATACTATGAGCATATCAAAAACCTTATTTGACAAAGTGTGGGACTCTCATGTTGTGCACAAAATTACAGATGGCCCGGACGTACTATTTATAGACAGACACATGGTACATGAAGTAACGAGTCCGGTTGCCTTTTTAGGATTAAAAAATAGAAAAATCAGGGTAATGCATCCTGAAAAGACATTCGCCACGGCCGATCATAACACCCCAACCATAAACCAACACCTGCCCGTTGCAGACCCATTGTCCGCGAACCAACTAAAAATGCTAGAAGAAAATGCCAATGAGTATGGTATTTCATATTGGGGTCTTGGACATCAAAAAAATGGTATTGTTCATGTTGTGGGTCCTGAATATGGCATAACACAACCGGGAGCTACCATTGTATGTGGAGATTCACATACATCTACCCATGGCGCTTTTGGCGCTATTGCATTTGGTATTGGAACTTCTGAAGTAGAAATGGTTTTGGCAACACAATGTATTATGCAGCCTAAACCTAAGCGCATGCGTATTAATATTACTGGAGAATTACAATATGGGGTAACCCCTAAGGATGTTGCACTTTTCATCATTTCGCAATTAACTACTTCTGGCGCAACTGGCTACTTTGTAGAATATGCAGGTGACGTATTTACCGATATGACGATGGAAGGACGTATGACAGTTTGTAACCTAAGTATAGAGATGGGAGCCCGTGGCGGCATGATAGCTCCGGACGAAAAGACATTTCATTATGTAAAAGGTCGTGAGTTTACGCCCAAAGGCCAAGCCTGGGATAAGGCTATGGACTACTGGCAAACACTTTACACAGATTCTGATGCTATTTTTGATAAAGAACTTACTTTTGACGGTTCGCTAATTGAACCTATGATTACCTATGGTACCAATCCTGGTATGGGTATGGGTATTTCTAACGACATACCAAATGCTGATGCTGTTCAAGGAGGTGCCTCTACTTATAAAAAATCCTTACAGTATATGAAATTCGATGAAGGAGATTCCATGATTGGAAAACCTATCGATTTTGTATTTCTTGGAAGTTGCACCAATGGTAGAATAGAAGATTTTAGGGCATTTGCCTCCATCATAAAAGGACGTAAAAAGGCTAGTAACGTTACGGCTTGGTTAGTTCCAGGATCACATAAAGTAGAAAGTGCCATTAAGGAAGAGGGTATTCTGGATATTCTGACCGAAGCAGGTTTTGAACTGCGTGAACCAGGCTGTTCTGCTTGTTTGGCAATGAACGATGATAAAGTACCACCGGGTAAATTGGCGGTAAGTACTTCAAATAGAAACTTTGAAGGCAGACAAGGACCCGGATCAAGAACACTGTTAGCAAGTCCTTTAGTGGCTGCTGCGGCAGCGGTAACCGGAAAAGTTACCGATCCGAGAGAATTAATGGAAAGAGAGGCAGTTTAAAATCTTATATCTAACATCTAGAATCTATTTAAAATGGCATACGATAAATTCAATATATTAAAAACTACTGCGGTACCACTTCCCATAGAGAATGTAGATACCGATCAGATAATTCCTGCACGTTTCTTAAAAGCTACGGAGCGCGTAGGATTTGGAGATAATCTATTTAGAGATTGGCGTTACAACCAAGACAATACACTAAAAGAAGATTTTGTATTGAACGACAAAAAGTACACCGGTAAAATTTTAGTTGGTGGCAAAAATTTTGGTTCAGGATCATCCAGAGAGCATGCTGCATGGGCCGTTTATGATTACGGCTTTAGATGTGTAATCTCTAGTTTTTTTGCAGATATCTTTAGAGGAAACTGTTTAAATATTGGGGTATTACCTGTGCAGGTAAGTGCAACTTTTTTACAAAAGATTTTTGCGGTTATTGAAGCAGACCCTAAAACAGAAATAGAAGTAAACTTACCAGAACAAAAGGTTACGCTATTGGCAACTGGAGAAAGTGAGTCATTTGCTATCAATGATTACAAGAAAAATAACATGACCAATGGTTTTGATGATATTGATTACCTATTGAACATCAAAGATAAAATTGAAACTTTCGCTAAAACTACACCACTTTAAAATCTGATTTCCAATTATAGGAACACTACAATGAAAAGAAAGGTGGAAATCATGGATACCACCCTCAGGGATGGGGAACAGACTTCGGGAGTCTCATTTTCTGCATCTGAGAAATTGACACTTGCGAAATTATTACTGGATGAACTTAAAGTGGACCGTATCGAAGTTGCCTCCGCAAGAGTTTCCGAAGGTGAACTGGAAGCGGTGCAACAAATTACGGAATGGGCTGGGACAAAAGGTTATTTAGACCGTGTAGAAGTGTTAACCTTCGTAGACGGTGGAGTATCCCTGAAATGGATGGAAGAAGCAGGAGCGAAATCCCAAAATCTGCTCACAAAAGGCTCTTTAAATCATCTTACCCATCAGCTTAAAAAAACACCGGTACAACACTTTTCAGAAATAGCGGAAGTTTTTAGTCAGGCGGAGAAAAAAGGAATCATCAATAATGTATATCTTGAAGATTGGAGTAACGGAATGCGAAACTCAAAGGACTATGTTTTCGAGTTTTTAGATTTTCTTTCCACGCAACCTATAAAACGTATTTTACTACCTGATACCTTGGGTATACTTACCCACAGAGAAACGTATGATTTTCTAAAAGAAATCGTACAACGCTATCCAGAAATGCATTTTGATTTTCATGGACATAACGATTATGATTTAGGTGTTGCAAATGTTATGGAAGCAGTTAAGGCAGGTTGTCATGGACTACATTTAACTGTAAACGGTATGGGTGAGCGTGCGGGTAATGCCCCCATGGCTAGTGCTATAGCAGTCATAAATGATTTTTTACCGGAAATAGAAATCAATGTTAACGAAACATCTCTTTTTAAAGTAAGTAAATTGGTATCTGCATTTGCAGGTTTGGCTATCCCGGCGAACAAACCAATTGTAGGAGATAGCGTATTTACACAAACTGCAGGAATTCATGCGGACGGAGATTCCAAACATAACTTATATTTTAGTGACTTAATGCCGGAACGTTTCGGGAGAAAACGCAAATATGCATTAGGTAAAATGTCCGGGAAAGCAAATATTCAGAAAAATTTGCAAGAGCTGGGTTTAAAACTTAATACCGATGAATTAAAAAAAGTAACCCAACGCATCATTGAACTTGGAGATAAAAAGGAACGGGTAACCAAGGATGATTTACCTTTTATTATATCCGATGTGCTTGATACCGATGCCCATCAACAAAAAGTGTTTGTAAAATCCTATGTTTTGACCCATGCGAAAGGTTTAATGCCCTCCACTACCCTATCTGTAGAAATAAATGGAGAACTATTTGAGGCAAATGCCCAGGGAGATGGACAATATGATGCTTTTATGAATGCCTTACACAAAGTATACGCTTCTAAAAAAATTGCACTTCCAGAATTAATAGATTATGCGGTAAGAATACCACCCGGAAGCAATTCTGATGCCCTCTGTGAGACAGTTATTACCTGGTCCATGAACGAGAAAGAGTTTACATCTAGAGGCTTGGATTCTGACCAGACGGTATCGGCAATAAAGGCCACGGAAAAGATGTTGAATATAATTTAACCGGCATTTCGCTTAACGCTGTGAGCCTTAGGGTCTATGAAAGATTATAAAAAATATAATGTATGGATTATTGGTCACGAGGTTACGATGGATATTTATAATCTAACACAAAGCTTTCCAGCCGATGAAAAATTTGAAATTACTAATCAAATGCGTAGAGCTTCTTCTTCAATTCCAGCAAATATTGCCGAAGGATGTGGCAGGGAATCAGATGCAGAATTCAGACGCTTTTTAATTATTTCACAAGGCTCAGCAAGTGAATTAGCGTATTTTACCATTCTGGCTAAGGATTTAAAATATATTAAAAATGACGATTTTTTAATCATACACGATAAAGCAAACAAGATAAAAAGAAGTCTTAACAATCTTATTCAAAAATTATAAAATAAAACTAGTAATCTTAACTGCGCTTAGCGCTTAGCGCAAAGCAAAAAAGTATAAAAACATGAAATTAAACATAGCTTTATTGGCCGGTGACGGAATTGGCCCAGAAGTAATAGACCAAGCGGTAAAAGTTTGTGATGTAATAGCGAACAAATATAACCACGAGATTAATTGGAAACCAGCACTGACCGGTGCTGCCGCAATTGATGCGGTCGGAGATCCTTATCCAGAAGAAACACATGAAATCTGCGCAAACGCAGATGCTGTGCTATTCGGTGCCATTGGCCACCCAAGGTTCGATAATGATCCGTCTGCAAAAGTAAGGCCGGAACAAGGTTTATTGAAAATGCGCCAAAAATTAGGACTTTTTGCCAATGTGAGACCCACTTTTACATTTCCTTCTCTAATAGACAAATCTCCTTTGAAAAGAGAACGAATCGAAGGAACCGACTTAATTATTTTAAGAGAACTAACGGGCGGAGTTTATTTTGGAGAACGAGGTAGAAAGGACGATGGCCATACTGCTTATGATACTATGACCTACGAACGCTTTGAAATAGAGCGCTTAGCCCATAAAGGTTTTAAAATGGCCATGAAACGTTCCAAAAAACTTTGTTGCGTAGATAAAGCGAATGTTTTAGAGTCATCCCGATTATGGCGAGAAACTGTTCAAGCCATGGAAAAAGAATACCCTGAAGTGGAAGTATCCTATGAATTTGTAGACGCCGTAGCTATGCGATTGGTGCAATGGCCAAGTGCCTATGATGTGATGATTACTGCTAACCTTTTTGGAGATATTTTAACGGATGAAGCCTCCGTAATTTCCGGTTCTATGGGATTAATGCCATCCTCTTCCGTAGGAAGCAAGGTTTCGTTATACGAACCGATTCACGGTTCTTACCCACAAGCAGCAGGTAAAGATATTGCGAATCCATTGGCAACAGTGCTATCCGCAGCCATGTTATTTGAAGATATGGACTTACCACAAGAAGCGCAGGCCATTAGGGATGTTGTAAATAAATCACTTGCTGAGGGTGTGGTTACCGAGGATTTAGCTGAAGGTGCAAAGGCCTACAAAACTAGCGAGGTCGGCGATTGGTTAGCGGCGAATATATAGCCCTAACGAGAAAAGAAATAAGAAGCATCTCTTGGAACATATATGTTTTGAGCGATGCTTTTTTATAGTGGAATCACAGCTGAGAAAAAGATTCCAAAATTATTTGAAAATAACTTTAATACTCTTGGTAAGTCTTACTATATACTTTAGCAACTATCTCGTAAACATCAGGGATTACAGTTTGTGCCAGTCTAGAGTTTCCATTAAGTAAGACACAAATACCTAAATCATCCTCAGGATAGAGGGCAATTTCATTTCTATAGTTATTTACACTACCACCATGGTGCCAGATGGTTTTTTCATGTTGTGATTCCTTCCTTTTTAACTGATGGATTCTCCAACCATATCCGTAATGAGATTTTAAATGATCAGGCCAACGTTGATAATATTTGTTATTGTAGTTAACCTCAATAAACGGATTAAAAACTTGTTCAATCGTTTTGGATTTCAATACCTTGGGCCGATGTCCCAATAGGAAACGCATCCATTTTGCCATGTCATTAGAGCTTGCATTAATACCTCCCGCAACTACTGCGTTATAGTACTTATCGGTCAAAACTAAACTGTGCCAACCGTTTTTTCTCCTCGAATGTGGCAGTGCTACATTCTCTGCGTTAACCAAATCCTTATGCTCCATGGAAACCGATGTCATCCCCAACGGTTCAAAAAACCTATTTTTCAAAAGCGTATTTACCTCTTGTCCGGTTACCTTTTTAACTACCTCCTGGCTAAGGGAAAACATTGCATTTTGATAACTATATATGGTTCCAGGATTACTAAGAGGTTCCACATCTTTAAAACGTTCGGTAATTTTTTCTACTGGAATTCCTGCTTCTACCAAATTAGTATAACTGTGATATGGCGTACCTGTAGTATGGGAAAGAACATGTGAGAGCTTTATCTTTCTGGTATTAACACTATCACCAAATTGAAAATTTGGAAGGTGCTCAACAACCCTATCCTCCCAATCCAATTTTCCATCCTCTTGCAAACTCGCCACCAACACTCCGGCAAATCCTTTTGATAGGGAACCTAATCGAAATATGGTTTCGCCATCAATTTTAGTGTTTTTATCAATAGAACGTTTACCAAATCCGTCTGACAATAATATAGAATCTCCATATACAATACTAACCCCTGCGCCAACAATTTGTCCTTCCTCTATGGCTTCTTGAAAATAGTCTTGCAATTCGCTATTTAAGTTCTCCTTAAACAACTTAAACCGTTTTACGGATTCATCATCCAACGTGGTTTTTATAGTATGTGTATTGGTTTTGAGGATAGTATCAGAACTAACAGCTATAAAAGAGGATACCACCAAATAAGTCAGTACACCTGTAAGGATAATTCCAACAATTTTAAGTCTACTTAAAGAAATCACATGAACAGGCTTAATAGGATACATTTTATGACCGATAGTTTGTTATAAACTAAAAATCAGTATGGATTATTGCCTTTGCAAATAATTTATATAGTATTAACTACGAACTGTTTACAAAACTTTATTATAAAATATAATCCGTGCTTACAAAGTTGGATAATTTTGTTTCCAACAATTGCTGAATGGTCTCATTATTCAAATCATTGTCTTTGAAGGCTACAAATGTTCGAATTGAAAAAGACCGCAAAGCATCGTGAACGCTTAATGTTGCCTGTGCTGAATCTTTTCTTCCTGTAAAGGGATAAACGTCCGGTCCACGCTGACAAGAACTATTTAAATTAACTCTACACACCAAGTTTACCAAAGTATCTATTAAAGGCGCAAGTGCATACACATCCTTACCAAAAAGGCTTACCTGTTGTCCATAATTACTTTCTGCCATATCATCCAGAGGCTCCTCAATATCAGAAAACGGAACTACTGGTATTACCGGACCAAATTGCTCTTCTTGATAGACGCGCATATCTTTTGTTACCGGAAACAAAACTGCTGGCCAAATATAATTTTCCGTTCGCTGTCCCCCTTTTTCGTTCATGATCTTAGCTCCTTTTGCTAAGGCATCATCAATTAATTCCTGAATATAGTCGGGTTTCTGTGGTTCCGGAAGTGGCGTCAGTTTTACACCTTCATCCCACGGATTACCAAATTTTAAATCATCTATTGCAGCACTGAAATTCTTTAAAAATACATCCTGTGCCTCATTATGCACGTATACAACTTTTAGGGCCGTACAACGTTGCCCGTTAAAAGAAGTTGTTCCTGCAACGACTTCGTTCACGGTTAAGTCCATATCTGCATCAGGCAGAATAATAGCGGGGTTTTTTGCCTCAAGACCTAAGACTAAACGTAGTCTATTGCTTTTTGGATGTTGTTCTTGTAGTGCGTTTGCAGACTTACTATTTCCTATTAAAGCTAAAACATCAATTTTCCCTGTTTTCATTATTGGAGCAGCTACTGCCCTACCACGCCCAAAAATTATATTGACCACTCCTTTAGGAAAACTACTTTGAAAGGCCTCCAGCAATGGCGTTATTAAGAGCACGCCATGCTTTGCTGGTTTAAAAATGGTAGTATTCCCCATAATAATTGCGGGAATCAACAAGGCGAACGTCTCATTAAGGGGATAATTATAAGGTCCCAAACAAAGCACCACACCTAAAGGACCACGTTTAATATGCGCATAAACACCATCTTGCTTTTGAAATTTAGCTGCGTCCCTATCCAGCTGTTTATAATCTTCTATAGTATCTTCAATATACTCAATGGTACGATCAAATTCCTTTTGAGAATCTGGTAAAGACTTTCCAATTTCCCACATCAATAACTTTACCACCTCTTCTCGCTTGGTTTTCATTTTAGCAACAAAAACCTCCATACATTCAATACGGTCTTTTACGTGCATGGTTGGCCACACTCCTTGTCCTTTGCCGTAGGCTCCCAATGCAGCATCCAGAGCATCTAAAGCTTCCTTCTCCTGCATATCCGGAATACTTCCCAAGAGCGTAGGTTTGTAATCCTTTGTAGAAGAAATGGTAGAAAAAACCTCAGTCGTATTACCACTCCAAGATTTTAGTTCACCATTTACCAAATAGGTTCGTTGTTCTATCGTATTCGTTATTTGAAATTCTTCAGGAATAGTCATATTTGTGTGCTATTATAAATTAAACTAAATATTGATATAGGTCTGGTTTATCGTTCAAATAATCGCCAAAAAAGCTGTTCTCTTTCATTCTACGTACCAAGGGTTCCAAGTCGGATGCGGACTTCAATTCAATACCCACAACTGCCGGGGCGTTCTCTTTACTCGATTTTTTAGAATATTCGAAATGCGTAATATCATCTGTTGGGCCTAGGATTTCTGCAACGAATTCTTTTAGGGCACCAGGTCGTTGTGGAAACCGGACAATGAAATAATGTTTTAAATTACCGTAAAGTAAGGCGCGTTCTTTTATCTCTGCCGTTCTTGTAATATCATTGTTGCTTCCCCCAATAATGCACACGACGTTTTCACCTTTAAGCGCTTCAGAAAACATATCAAGTGCAGCGATACTTAAGGCTCCGGCCGGCTCAACGACGATAGCATCCCTATTGTACAAGTCCAGTATTGTCTGACACACCTTTCCTTCTGGAACCGTTACCATCTTATACAATTTATCTTTACATATAGAAAAGGTTAGGTCCCCGACCCTTTTAACAGCTGCGCCATCAATGAATTTATCAATTATCTCTAGTGTGGTGTTCGTATTGTTTTTGATAGATGTTTTCATCGAAGGTGCCCCTTCTGGTTCAACTCCGATTATCTTGGTATTTGGCGACAGTTCATTAAAAACTCCAATTAATCCAGAAGCCAATCCGCCACCACCAACAGCGACAAAAATATAGTCTATGGCTTTCTTCGTTTGTTCTATAAGTTCTAAACCTACCGTTCCTTGTCCTTCAATAACTTTGGCGTCGTCGAAAGGATGTATAAAGGTCATATCCGCTTTTTCGCCATACTTATGAGCAGCCAGGTAAGCATCGTCGAAAGTATCTCCTTCTAGAATTACCGTAACCCAAGATTCCCCAAACATTTTTGTTTGCTCAACTTTTTGTTTTGGTGTAACCGCAGGCATAAATATAGTAGCTTTTATTCCAAGGTGATTACAAGCAAAAGCCACACCTTGGGCATGGTTTCCCGCACTTGCACATACTACTCCTCTTTTATGCTGTTCTTCTGGAAGCGTGCTTATTTTATTAAATGCCCCTCTAATTTTATAGGAACGCACTCGGTGCAAATCTTCTCTTTTTAAGAAAATATCGGCATCATAATACTTTGAGAGTCGAATACTATGCATAAGCGGCGTTACCTCCGTTACCTGTCGGATGATTACCGCCGCTTTTTTTATGTCCTCTATTTTAGGGAAATATTCCATGATATGCACCCTATATAATAGGATAGGTTCCGCTGTTAAACGATGGGTTTCATCGCAGTCATTGATGCTCTTAATCTAGTACCAACGATTTCTACGGGGTGTTCCCGTAAGGTTTTGTTTATTTCAATCAACTTGGCATTGTCTACACCATTATCTTTTCCTGCACCAAAGTGTTTTCCAACTACATCTACATCTATTTTCTTCATAAAATCGGTCAATAACGGTTTACATGCATGGTCGAACAAATAACAACCGTACTCTGCTGTATCAGAAATAACTCTATTCATTTCAAAAAGTTTTTTACGTGCTATTGTATTCGCTATTAAAGGTGTCTCGTGTAAGGACTCGTAATAGGCAGACTCTGCAATAATTCCCGATTCGGTCATGGATTCAAAAGCCAACTCTACTCCTGCCCTAACCATAGCAATCATCAAAACTCCATTATCATAGAATTCTTGCTCAGAAATGTCGTCGCTACCCGCTGCAGTTTTTTCAAAGGCAGTTTCTCCGGTAGCAGCACGCCACGTCAATAAATTTTTATCATCGTTGGCCCAATCTTCCATCATTGTTTTAGAGAAATGTCCTGTCATGATATCGTCCATATGTTTTTGAAACAAGGGGCGCATAATATCCTTTAGCTCTTCTGATAATTCAAAAGCCTTTACTTTGGCCGGATTAGATAAACGGTCCATCATATGGGTTATACCTCCATATTTCATGCCCTCTGTAATGGTTTCCCATCCGTATTGAATTAATTTGGAAGCATAGCCGGCATCAATCCCTTTTTCCACCATTTTATCAAAACATAGTATAGAACCTGTTTGTAACAAACCACAAAGAATGGTCTGCTCACCCATTAAATCAGATTTCACCTCGGCCACAAATGAGGACTCTAAAACTCCCGCTTTGTGCCCTCCTGTTCCTGCGGCATAGGCCTTAGCTTGTGCAAGCCCCTTACCTTCTGGGTCGTTCTCTGGGTGTACGGCGATTAGTGTTGGAACACCAAACCCTCTTTTGTATTCTTCGCGAACCTCAGAACCTGGACTCTTTGGTGCCACCATAATTACCGTTAAATCTTTACGTACTTGTGTTCCTTCTTCTACAATATTAAAACCATGTGAGTAAGACAAGGTAGCTCCTTTCTTCATCAGAGGCATAACTGCACCAACAACAGCAGTATGTTGCTTATCTGGAGTAAGGTTGATTACTACATCTGCGCTAGGAATCAACTCGTTATAGGTACCAACGGTAAAACCATTTTCTGTTGCATTGATAAAGGATTGTCTTTTTTCTTTTATTGCAGCATCACGAAGAGTATAGGCAATATCCAAACCAGAATCTCTCATATTCAATCCTTGGTTTAAGCCTTGTGCCCCGCATCCTACGATGACAATTTTTTTTCCCTTTAGAGCGGTAACACCATCAGCAAATTCCGAAGAATCCATGAACCTACATTTTCCTAATTGGGTTAATTGATCTCTTAATGATAGTGTATTAAAATAATTCGCCATTTTATGTTCTATTTAATTTAGTGCCGTCCCGATTGGCATCGGTAATGTTCAGCGGTTGTTTATTGTTATGATTATTTAATTGTGTTGAAACTCTTTTATTAAAGCCGATATCTGCATTTCATCCTTTGAAACGGAAATACGCCCTGAACGAACAAATTGCATAATTCCAAATGGTTTTAATTGCTCGTACATTTCATCGATTTCATACCTTCTTCCACTCTTGGCAAGTACAAAAAAGTCTCGGGCAACTGTAACGATTTGTGCATTACTGTCTTTTATGATATTTTGAATTTGTCTTTCATCAAATAAAAGATCAGAGGCAATTTTGAACAAAGCAGACTCTTGGTATATCGTTTCATCATCCTTGTGATAGAATGCCTTGATTACTTCTATTTGCTTTTCTATCTGTCCTACGATGTTTTTAACCCACTTGTCCGTTGTGTAGACCACAATGGTGAACTTAGAAACCTCATCAATCTCTGATTTTGAGACATTTAAACTTTCAATATTAATATGCCGCTTTAAAAATATACCTGATATTCTATTCAGTAATCCTACGTTATTTTCCGAATATACTGATATGGTAAACCACTGTTTTTCCATAAGCCTCCCTTAATCCCTTCAAAAGAAGGGAACATGATGGGTTGTTTTATTAATTAATATTCTTTTTTACTGCAATTATAATTCCTGATGACCAATTCATCTTTGTTATACTAAAATCTGCTCTACCCTCTAAATAACCAACCAATTGTTCTACATTTTTATCGTGACCTTTTGGCCAATTGGGTTGTGAAGTCATATCATCAATAATATAAAATCCTCCAGGATTTATCATTTCTAAAATGACATCAATTTCACTATATTTTCCCGGCCAAGCATCAGCAAAAACAAGGTCATATTTAGTATCCTTTTGTTTCTTAATCCATTCTGTACCATCCTCACATATTATCTCCACCCTTTTGTCTTCTCCAAAATAATCTTTTGCTATCGCAATGAGTTTTGGGTCATTATCTACAGTAATTAAATGCGCGTCTTCATCCATCCCTGCTATCATCCAAGATAAGGACAGACCAATTCCAGTACCTAACTCTAGAATTTGCGCTCCCGGTTTTGAGTGTATTAAGGTTTTAAGCAAAGAACCGATGAACATATCAGAAGGCATCGTAAAACCTATTTCTTCTGATTTACGTTGAATCTCTGGGTAAATATCCGGTATATCTTTAATATTCGCTTCCTGCACTATAGGGTCTTTGTCTTTTTATTATTGTAATCGTACCTCCGAAACAGAAGCCCCAGAAGGAATCATAGGGAACACATTATCCTCTTTCTCTACCTTTACTTCCAAGAAATAAGGCTTATCCGATGCTATCATTTCTTTTACGGCCGCCTTTAAATCTTTCCGCTCACTAACCCGTTTTGCTTCAATATGGTAGCCTTCTGCAATTTTTACAAAATCAGGATTTACCATTACTGTTGAGGCATAACGTTTATCAAAAAATAATTCTTGCCATTGACGTACCATTCCCAAGTGATCGTTATTTAATACCACAATTTTTACCGGTATATTATGTTGGAAGATAACACCAAGCTCTTGTATGGTCATTTGATACCCTCCATCGCCTATAACGGCTACGACTTCTCTATCCATAGCTCCTTGCTTTGCACCAATAGCAGCTGGCAAGGCAAAGCCCATTGTACCGAGACCTCCTGAGGTTATATTACTTTTTGATTCTTTGAATTTAGCATACCTACATGCTATCATCTGGTGTTGACCAACATCCGTTACTATTGCTGCTTTATGTTCCGAGGCAATGTTAATTTCCTCGATTACTTCACCCATCGTTAAACCGTCTTTAGTAGGGTGAATGTCGTTTTTGATTACCGTATCAAATTCTATTTTATATTTTTCTTTAAAGACATTATGCCAAGATTCATGGGATTTTGCATCAACCAAGGGCAGTAAAAGTTTTAAGGTTTCTTTAGAATCACCTAACACAGCTACATCTGCGTGAACATTCTTATTGATTTCTGCTGGGTCAATTTCAAAATGAATCACTTTTGCCTGTTTGGCGTAATCTTCCAATCTGCCTGTTACACGGTCATCAAAACGCATACCTATAGCTAATAGAACATCGCATTCATTAGTCAATAGATTAGGCCCATAATTTCCATGCATTCCTACCATACCAACATTCAAAGGATGGTCTGTATCTAAGGCAGAAGCACCCATAATGGTCCAAGCAGCAGGTATTCCTGCTTTTTCCACCAATGCTTTTAATTCTTCTTCCGCCTTACCTAGAATAACTCCTTGTCCCCAAACAATAAAAGGTTTTTTTGCAGCATTGATAAGCTCAGCTGCAGCTTCTAAAGCTTTGGTACTTGGTTTTGGTTTTGGGTTATAACTACGAACTCCTCGGCATTTTTCATAAGAAAAGTCAAATTCCTCAAACTGGGCATTTTTTGTAATATCTACTAGAACCGGGCCTGGTCTTCCAGATCTTGCAATATAAAATGCTTTGGCCATTATCTCGGGAATTTCAGAGGCCTTCGTAATTTGATAATTCCATTTCGTCACCGGCGTAGAAATACCGATGATATCAGTTTCTTGAAAAGCATCTGAACCCAGTAAATGTCTTGGTACCTGACCCGTGATACAGACCATTGGTGTTGAATCTATCTGGGCGTCCGCAAGTCCCGTCACCAAATTAGTAGCTCCCGGGCCTGATGTAGCCATAGCCACACCTACCCTACCAGAAATTCTAGCATAGCCCTGTGCAGCATGCGTAGCTCCCTGTTCATGGCGCGTTAAGATATGTGTAAGTTTATCCTGAAATTTATAAAGCTCATCATAGACTGGCATTATGGCACCTCCTGGATATCCATAAAGTAAATCTACACCTTCTGCCAATAAACAATGGATAATTGCCTCCGCTCCAGAAATTCTAATAGTAGTTTCTGCATTTGACGCTTTCTGTTTTTCTTTTACTGTATCCATAGTACAAATCAAATTCAAGCCAAGGGCTCACATTCAAAAAATTTTTTAAACTGGTTATTCCTGTAATGCTATTACCGCATCTAGAATTCATCCGTTACACAACCCTGTGCAGCAGATGAAACCGATCGTGCATATTTATACAACACACCTTTTTTAAATTTCAATTCTGGTGCTACCCAAGTAGTCTTTCGCTTCGCTAACTCATCTTCTGAAACGGCTACACTAATAGCATTTGTTTCGGCATCAATAGTTATTATATCCCCGTCTTTAACTAAGGCTATTGTACCTCCCTCTTGTGCTTCTGGTGATATATGCCCTACAACAAATCCATGGGTGCCACCTGAAAAACGGCCATCGGTTATCAAGGCGACATCCTTTCCTAAACCTGCACCCATTATGGCAGCAGTAGGTTTCAGCATTTCTGGCATTCCAGGGCCACCTTTAGGTCCCTCATATCTTATGACGACCACATCTCCTTTTTTCACCAATCCCGTTCGTATTCCGTCATTGGCATCATACTCACTATTAAATACTTTCGCGGTTCCTTTAAAAAGCAAACCTTCCTTTCCGGTAATCTTAGCCACGGAGCCATTGGTAGCAAGGTTTCCGTATAACATTCTCAAATGACCTGTAGCCTTTATTGGTTTATCTAAAGGCATTATAACATCTTGCCCCTCTTCTAAATCTGGAACATTTTCTAAATTCTCTGCCAAGGTCTTTCCGGTAACGGTAAGACAATCCCCATGCAAGAGGCCATTTTTCAATAAGTATTTCAATACCGCAGGAATGCCACCTACTCTGTGTACATCTTCCATAAGGTATTTACCACTAGGTTTTAAATCGGCTATAAACGGAGTGGTATCGCTGATATGCTGAAAATCTTGAAGTGTAAATTCTACATCTGCAGCTCTTGCTATTGCTAAAAAGTGAAGTACTGCATTGGTAGAACCACCCATTATTGTAACTAAACGGATAGCATTCTCCAACGATTTACGGGTAACGATATCCAAAGGTTTAATATCTTTTTCAATAAGGATGCGCATTTGTTTTCCCGCTGCGATACATTCTGATTCTTTATTGTTACTTATAGCAGGATTCGAAGAATTATATGGTAAAGACATGCCTAAAGCTTCAATTGCAGAAGCCATGGTGTTTGCCGTATACATTCCTCCGCAAGCTCCCGCTCCGGGAACGGATTTCTTTATAATAGATTTATATTCCGATTCTCCCATAGTTCCCGCTACTTTTTCTCCCCAAGCCTCGAATGCGGAAACGATGTCTAGTTTCTTGTCGTTATGACAACCAGATTCTATTGTACCACCATATACTAAAATTGAAGGACGATTAAGACGCAGCATAGCCATTAAAGCTCCTGGCATATTCTTATCACAACCTACAACCGTAACCAAGGCATCATAAGACATTCCCTGCACAACAGTTTCCATAGAGTCTGCAATAATATCCCTAGAAGGTAATGAAAAACGCATTCCCGGTGTTCCCATGGAAATACCATCACTTACACCTATGGTATTAAAGATAAGTCCAACAGTCTCCTTAGAATTAACACCCTCTTTAACCAATTTAGCCAAGTCATTAAGGTGCATGTTACAAGGATTGCCTTCATAACCTGTGCTAGCTATACCCACCAATGGTTTACTAAAATCTTCATCCTTAAAACCTATAGCATAAAGCATAGCCTGTGCTGCGGGTTGGGTTGAATCTTGTGTAACGTTTTTACTGTATTTGTTCAATTCCATAATCTAGTTCTCGTAAGCGCTTAATCGATTTAATTCTCGTATTCTATCAAAGATAAAAGTTTAAATACCGCTATAATTTTAACAAAAACAACTGGTTCAAATTCAATTTCATTAAAATTGATTTAACACATTGAATTTGAGATACATAACACTTCTTTTTATATCATATTCAATAAACAATCCTTTCGATCTAGTAGCATAAAAAAATTGGTATCGGACGTATCTGATAGCCGTTTCTTAAATCATTTAAAATCGGCTCTACAGAAATAATTACTTTAGCGGTTTTAATACCTATAATATTATATTAAACCCTTACATGGAAAAAACCGTAACTGAAGCCATACAATACAGACGTTCCGTGCGCGTATTTAATAAAGACCTAGCGCTAAATGATGAAAAAGTAAAACAATGTATTCATAATGCGGTGCTGGCACCAACCAGCAGTAATCTTCAGTTATGGGAGTTTTATCATATCACGGATTCGGCCATTCTGGAAAAAATGACGGAGGCATGTCTCGACCAAAATGCAGCTAAAACAGCCAAGCAATTGGTCGTAGTAGTCGCAAGAAAAGACTTATGGAAACAGCGAGCAAAAGCCAATATCGGTTTCTTAGAAAAGAGCTATGGTGATAGGAATCCGGAAGATTATAGCAAGCGAGAGAAATTCGCCCTCAACTATTACCAAAAATTGATACCATCTATATACACCGACTTCTTGGGTATTTTAGGTTGGTTGAAATACATCATATTTCAAATAATTGGTCTCTTCAGACCTACTTATAAACAAGTTAGAAATTCTGATTTGCGTATCGTAGCCCATAAGAGTGCCGGACTAGCGGCTCAGAATTTTATGATAAGTATGGCGGCAATAGGATACGATACCTGCCCTATGGAAGGTAGCGATACGGGAAAAGTAAAACGAATACTTAACCTTCCCGGCAAAGCTGAAATAAATATGGTCATAGGCTGCGGAATACGAGATGAGAACGGTATCTACGGTCCTCGTTTTAGAGTTCCTTTTGAAGAAGTTTACAAAAAGGCATAAATCAGAGGAGTTTAAAGGAAATTTTAGAACCTTCTCTTTTCTGGGCCAAGACTGCAATAGCTTTATCCGATAATTGTAATATTCTGGGGTAGCCACCAGTTGTTTGCCCGTCCTTCATTAAAACAATTAATTTACCTAAGGGTGTTAGTTGTACCGTACCTGGCAAGGTCGCCGAAGTAAGCATGTTGATAGCGTGACCATCTATACATTCCTCCAACTGATAGGCCATTCTATTATTCTCTTTTGCGACCGTAAACCCACCATCAAATAGCTGTGCTAATTGCTTTTCTTTCAGTAAACTGTATTCTGGCGCCCGATGAACCTCGAGTAGCGTATCCTCCAAAAAGGAATCCACCTTTATCTCCAAAATTTTTGGTTTAAAAAGCTTGTTGTATTCAAAAGTAACCACATCCCCGTCCTTCAACCTATTTTCTGGAGTAATGGGTTTGTAAAAGGAATAACTATTTAAGATACTTTGTAATCGGAAACCACCTTTCACAGCCAAATAAGCACGAAATCCTTTCTCCAATCTTCCATAGGAAAGAATATCCCCAATATTAATTTGATATACCTTATAATTCTGAATGGGCAAATTGTTCAAGGTAGCTGACATCTCCGCACCAGACAGCGTAATATAGGTCTCTTCTTCAAAGACCAAGGTTGGTCCTGTCATGGTTATTTCAAGAACGGCATCCGTAGTTTCGTTTTCCAATAATGTATTGGCCTTAAAAACCGATAATTGGTCCATAACCCCAGCAACGGGAACACCTTTATTACGGTAGTTGAATCTACCTAAATCTTGTACCGTGGTATAAAAACCGGACTTTAATATTTTAAGCATCTATCTTAATTTTTTCCGGTTGATAAATACCTACCTCTGCCTCTATTTTATGTAAATCATATTCCGCCCTAGAAATTTGATAGAATTGAATTTTATCCCCAACACTAACAAAACATGGACTTTCATTTTTAAGATTGAATATTGGAACCGTACAACTGCCGATAATATTCCAACCTCCGGGAGATTCTTGAGGGTAAATTCCCGTTTGCCTTCCAGCCAGTCCCACAGCACCTTTTGCTACTTGAAGTCTAGGTGTTGCTCTTCTTGGCAGTTCCAAGGCTTTCGGCAATCCTCCTAAATACATGAAACCAGGAAGAAATCCTATACCATAAACCGTATATTCATTGCCGGTATGCAATGCTACTACCTCATCTGTTGTAATACCTAGTGTTTCCGCTACGTATACCAAATCTATTCCAAATTCTGTGTCATAACTCACAGGCAAACGCCATAGATAACGCTGCCCTTGGGTACTTTCTTTTTCCTCTTGGTACCATGCTTGGATTTTGTTTCTAAATTCATCGTAGTTCAGTTCAATGTTTCTATTTAGGATAAGTAACGAATTATAGGCTGGCACGGTTTCCCAGTTTTCGCCCTCTAAGCAGTTTTCATGAAGGTAGTTTTCAAACTGTAATATACTATTCAAAATAGTTTCGGTTACCTCGTTGGGCCATTCTATTAAAATAGCATGAACACCGAATGGCTTTATATTAATGGAGGGAAGTATCAATTGTTTAAAAATATATTTTGATTCGGTAATTCCTTAGAAAGATACGTTAATATTTGAAAAGCCGAAGAAGTATCTCCATGCACACAAAAAGTCTCCGCTGCCATTGGTATTCTCTTTCCTGACCTTGTAACCACACATTTTTCTTTAATCAGTAAAACTAGATGCCTTAACACCTTTTCAGGCTTTGTTATTAGTGCATTGGTTTCCTTTCGGGATACTAAGCGCAAGTCATCTGTATAATTCCTATCTGCAAAAGCCTCTAAAACAATTTGAAAACCTTTTTCCACCGCCTTACGTGCTACTGCAGAAGCAGGAGGCACATACAGTTTAAGGTTGGTCTTGTATTTTTCAATAGCGTCTAAAAAAATTTGTGCCAACTTTTCGTCCTTGGCAATATCATTATATAATGCACCATGAGGTTTTATATGGTGAAGTTCTATTTCTTCATTAGTACATACCGCTTCTAGGTCAGCTATTTGTTTTTGAATACTTGCTCGTAGTGCAAGTGGACTGATTTGCAGCGATACTCTTCCAAAATTAGCCTTATCGGGATAAGAAGGATGCGCACCGATTTTTACGTGATGCTTTTTGGCTAGTGCTATAATAGCTTTCATACTGTCTTTATCTCCGGCATGACCACCACAAGCAATGTTACAAGAGGAAATATGGGGAAATAGGTTAGCTTCATTGCCAATCCCCTCGCCTACATCACAATTTATATCAATAGCGTAACGCTTCATTTACAATAATCCAAATACCTTTAATATACTTTTAGCACCAAGTAGCACAGAAAGCAACAGAATCACTATACCGATTATATTCTGAAATCTGGTGTTCTTATACACGCCCATTACCGAAACCCTATTCACCACCCACAGTAAAAAAACTGCTATAACGGGCAGAAGAATGCCATTAGCAATCTGTGCGAATTTTATAATCTCTATGGGTTTTATACCGAATGAAAGGAAAAATACGCCTAGACCTAAAATAAGCATCCATACCAGTCTAAATTTTATATTTTTCAAATCGGCCTTCCAACCAAAACAGCTATTGGCAACATAGGCGGCCGCTAAGGGTGCGGTAATTGCCGATGTAATTCCTGCGGCGAACAGCCCAATACCCATAAAATATTTCGCGGCATTACCATACAAAGGCGTAAGTCCCTCTGCCATATCCATAACGTTTTTTACCTCCGTATTTTGAATGGCCGAAGCTGAAATAATAATACAAATAGATACCAAGCCACCCAATATTAAAGCAATGAAGGTATCCCTACGCGCCGCTTTAAGGTCGGCTGTACTCTTCCATTTCTCGCTGACCAATGACGCATGCAGAAAGAGATTATAGGGCACTACGGTTGTTCCTACCAAAGCGATAATGGTTAATATACTATCATTTGGTACGGTAGGTACGAATAAGCCCTCTAGTACTTCTAAAATATTGGGTTTGGTAATAACCGCCGTTAGCACAAAGGATAAACTCATTAATACCACCAGTAAAACAAAAGCCCTTTCTAGAATTCTATAATTCCCTAGAAAAAGAAGTACAAAAGCCAGTAATCCAATAACCACGGGATAGTACGATAAATACGTTTCCCCAAAAATTGCTTCCAAACCTAGGGTTCCTCCTCCTATATTACCGGCTTCATAGGCTGCGTTACCAATGACGATAGCCCCAAGAATAATGGCCAATACCGTGTTCCGTAACCATGAGGTTTTTAATTCTTGCTTAATGACATCGGCTAATCCCTTCTGGGTAACAACACCCAAGCGCGCGGACATTTCTTGGAGTACCACCGTTGCAATTATAGATAATAGCATAGCCCACAACAAGGTATAACCGTAACCTACACCAGCAAGAATACAAGCCGTAACCGTGCCTGGACCAATAAAAGCCGCAGCTACCAAAACTCCTGGACCAACTTTCTTAAACATACTACTTGGTTTTATTTAAGGCATAAATAGCGAATGAACCTAACCAATGCGTACCTCCATAGTTATCATCGACGATATTAGGCAATGAATAGGCGATATGTTCTTTTCCTATTTCTTTGAGATGGGCATATTCCGGTAAGGCTTCGGCAATTCCATATAAACACCATGCCCTACTAAAATTAAGTCCATCTAAGTGCACCAATTTACCATCGGTTCTATCTAATATTTTACCGGGAGTTAAATTAAATTTAGGATCGGTCAATTGTGGTAAAAAAGCATCGAACCAAATTTTAAAATTAGCGGGCTCATAAATCCTACTGACCAAATACGCTTCTTCTAAACAAGGAGATAAAAAATCAAAACCGCTGGGCTCCCATTCCAACGGGCAACCTCCCATAGTATTATCGTTTGCGTAAAACCTTTTTACCGTTCTTTTAATTTCTTCCTTTAAGTTGGTACTATTTAAAGTTTCTGCATAATCAAGCGCAAAAGAAAGCCCAAAAGCAGAATTGGAATGCTCGCCCACACGAATAGGATAATTCAGTTTGGGTAAAAAATCTAAATAAGACTGAACCATGACATCTGTAAGCGGTTGTAAATTTTTCTCTAGGTCCCTTGCTAGTGGATCATCCCAGGTATGGAGTTCCTCCGCTAATTTTAATATCCACGCCCAACCATAAGTTCGTTCAAAAGAAGCATTGCCGGGAATTTTGAAATACGCCACTTCCGATGCGATATTCTTTTCTGAAAGAGAGGCCTTTAATTTCTCACGAATCGTATCCGCTTCATTCAAATCCGGGAATTGTTTCAATAGTGATACTAAGGACCAATGTCCATGAACGGCAGAATGCCAATCATAGCAACCATAAAATGCAGGGTGCAACTCCCTAGGTTCCCCAATAAAAGATTTGTCCTTTAAAGATTGATTCAATTTGTTCGGATATTCAATTGAAATACACTCTAGCGGAAGTTTCACCAACCGATTGGCTTCGGTAAGGTTTAACGTCGGAGGCACATGCGCTATCACTTGAGTAGGTTCGGTCTTGACTTCATTTTTACAGCCTGACAATAATACTAAAGGGAATAAGATGAATAAAATAAATCGGCGCATAGCAAAAAAGGCTTCTTAAAATTAGTTTGGCAAACTACCCCGGGACAAGCCCGCGAGGCATTAAAAGGAAAATCACGTTTACTTTCGACGCAAGCGTCGGAGTATTTAAATCTCGTTTATCGAGTAAATATAAGCTCAAATTAGGTAAATGCCCACAAGTTGCAAGCCTACTTTCACCACAGTTTTAACATTTTTTGATACCGTTCATCTAAAAAAATGCAGTTCGTCTAAAAGTTGGGTGTCATACATCGATACTCTATAATAATTCAAAAAAGGAACGGTTATACTAATCCCAAATCAACCTTAACCTACTTAATGACTTGTTTAGAATGTAAAAAAGAACTCGGCTATTTAGATCATAAAAATGCAATGGATAGCCTAGGCGTAGAACTTTGCGCCCATCATCATTCCATGATGAAAGAATTGATTAAAAAGAACAACACGCCTCTTGAAGCCATTCAATTGTACTATGGCCTTAAAGAAGCTGGTATTCATGCGATGCTAGAATGGTGGGATGGTAAAAAGTCGATAGACATTGCCCTCTCCAGAGTAAAACTAAATATTGAGATAGACTCCGACTATGAAAAATTAACGGAAGACCAAGCCATTAATAATTTAGAAGAGGCCATGCATTCTTTTAAAAATGGATTTACCACCATTAGAATTCCCCACATTGTGGTACGCAATTACCTCAATGAAACGGTAAAGAATATTATAGGTATTATGGAAGGACTAAAAGCAAATACCAAAGTGATTTAAAACAAAACCTATGAGAAATTCCAATAAAGCATTGAAAACTCCGATACGGTTTGCCTTAGCTGCATTATTAGGTGGTATGTTAATGCGTATTTTACTAATTCCCTATGCATCTGTGGTCACCTTCATCTCATTTTTGGCCATAGCAGTGTTGTACAGTGTTAGGTTCAGTAAAAAAGAGGACAAAAAACCCGTTGCTTACATTAAAATGATATTGGTACTTTTTTGGACCACCAATGGACTTTTAAGAATATTGGATTTCCCTTATACCCTAATTTTTCAAATAGGTACGGCAATAACATTTATCACTTGGTTTGCAATGGAAGGCACTTCCTATTTTATGGATGATGACCGCAAAGCCAAGAACAGTATCATAGAAATCATTTGGAACTTTGCCATGGTGGCTGGAGTCTTAACGATTATTTCTGGAGGCTTAATGCACCTATTAAACTGGGAATATGCCATACCTACATTAACCATTGGCCTTAGTATTGTAACCGCATATATTCTCAAAGATATATTTAGTCCCGCAAAAGAAATTAAAAACGACCCAAATAACGAAGAATTTCAATTGTAAAGCATAGCCCTAAATCTTTAATTACCTACTTTTCTAGATTTTCGTATCTTAAACCAAAAGTTTAGGTTATGAAAAATATAGATCGAAGACAATGGCTAAAAACTGCCGGTTTATCCGGCAGTTTTACTTTTTTAGGGGGGTTAAGTTCCCTAGCAATGGATATTCCGCAAAAGAGTTCTCTTGATGGGCAGCGGATTGCCAAACTAAATTCTAACGAAAACCCTTATGGACCTTCCAAAGCTGTTCGTAATGCGATTGTAAACTCCTTTGATAAAGCCTGTAGATATCCCTCGCTCGTATATAAACCGCTCATTGAACAAATCGCCGAAAAAGAAGGCGTACCCCCGGAATACATTGTACTTACAGGAGGCTCCACAGAAGGTTTAAAAGCTGCGGGATTGGCTTACGGAAGTCAAGGAAAGGAGATTATTGCGGCGGATCCAACCTTCCAGTCCATGCTTACCTATGCCGAAAATTTTGAAGGCTACGTGCACCGTGTTCCCGTAGATAAAAACATGGGCCACGATTTAAAGGAAATGAAAAACCGCATGAACTCCAAAACCGGTTTGGTCTTTATTTGTAATCCTAACAATCCCACGGGGACATTATTGGATAAAAACGCCCTACGTGATTTCTGTATCGCTACCAGTAAAAAGACCATGGTCTTTAGCGACGAAGCTTACTATGGTTTTATAACCGAACCCGATTATCCTTCCATGATAACATTAGTCAAAGAAGGCATGGATGTTATCGTTTCTAAAACCTTTTCCAAAGTATTTGGTATGGCCGGCCTACGCATTGGTTATCTCGTGGCACGGCCGGAAATTGCGGATACCTTAAAAAAACACGTCATGGCGATGACCAATCTTCTGGCTATAGAGGCAGCAAAAGAGGCACTCAAAGATGATGGATTCTATAAATTTAGTATCGCCAAAAATGCAGAAGCCAAATCATCTATCTATAAAACTCTGGATGATTTGGGCTTAACCTATGTGCCCTCACATACCAATTTTGTCTTCTTTAAGACCGGTAGACCCATTGATGAAATGATCACTGCAATGGAAAAAGAAAATGTACTGATTGGAAGGCCCTTCCCGCCTTTCTACGAATGGGCACGCATTAGTACAGGCACTATGGAGGACATGGCACTGTTTGATAAAGCACTACGGAAGGTGATGGGGTGATTTTATTTTTTGCTGACCAAACGCGATAATTTTACCAAAAGCCCATAATCTAACATACGTTCTTTAGCTCCACACATGGAAACATTCTCGGGGATGGATAACAATTGTGAATAATTATGATTATCATCTATTTTTTTACTTTTTTTATGATGAATCAATCAATTGAAGAATTTATAGGTCTAAACATTGACAACATTCCGTATGAAGTAATTAGACTTGATTTAGAACACAAACCTAATTCAAAAACATATGTAGCAAATAATCAAAATATCAAATACTTCACCGAAAGGATTGACTTGATGCTGCTAACAACCGATAATAATGGTGTAATAAATTCTATAAGCGCCGATTTTAATACTATTATCACTCAGAATTTCTATGACGCCCTATTAGAAGGATATGGCACTCCTGATAGTATGAGTTGCTCAAATAAAATTATGAACGTAAATGAGCAGTTTCATAAAAATGGGATTACAACAGTAGAGACCAATATAACATTAAGGACATGCGGTTTCCATGAAAACCCAACATTTATAATTTGGAATAAAACCAAATATCAGATAGTATTTAGTTTAAATCACGAGTTGAATAAAACCGACTTAAGAATCAGTACAAAATTTATATTATCACCTTAATTTCATTAATATTATTTTTTTAATCACCAATGCTAAGATTTCTAAATTATGAAAAATAAAATTTTAATAGGTATTACAGTTGCGACCTTTTTGGTAGGCTATTTTATGAATGAAGAATCATCATTTATTTTTAATTACTATGATAGCTATACAAAAATCAGCTACAGAACGATTGTTTTAATCCTTGCACAAGTTTTATTATTAATCATATTAATAATTTTCGTGGTTAAAAAAATTAGAAAAGAAAAGTCCATTAAGTAGGGTAACATGTAGTCCTTAATAATTTAAATTTAGTGTTTTACCTCCGGCTCGCCCTAGCATATTAAAATGGTTGGCTTACGTATAAGTTTGCCTCTACAAATCTCTAATATTATCTACACTCCTCGACCACACAAAGCAAAAAACTAATTATTTCTGTATCTTGAAAAGCAATAGTAATAGTTGAGCAAATTCAAATGCACCTATGAAAACAACTAAAATCTTTATAGCACTACTACTGACCCTAAGCGGTACGCTAACACATGCACATGTCAACAAAATCAATAGCAACAGTAGTATCACAATCTCCAATGATTCATTACGCATAACGGAACTCAATCACTTTTGGGCAGAAATTTCGAGAACCGTAGCATCTGGAGATTTTGAAGGCTATGCCGCTACTTACCATGAAGATGCGGTCGTTGTTTTTACCACAGGGAAAAATAAAACCTCTGTATCCATTTCCAAAGCGCTAGCGAACTGGAAACCAGGTTTTATAGACACTAAGGCTGGGAAAACAGTAAATAACGTGACGTTCCGTTTTTCACAACGTGTAGGTAGCGAAACTACCGCTCATGAAACTGGAATTTTTGCCTTTCAATCTACCGATAGTACTGGCAAAGCAAATCCAAAACAATATGTACATTTTGATGCTTTGCTCATAAAACGCGATGGTGCCTGGCTCATGGTCATGGAATATCAAAAAACTAAGGCAACAGAACAAGAATGGAATTTATTGGAATAGTATTGAGAAAACTAATACGCACAGCACTAGACCACTATCATACACATAACCTACCCCAACCACCCCTCTCTATCCAAACTACGGTATTGTATGGCCTCACTGATGTGGTTTCCATTTAATGCTTCGTCATTGGCCAAGTCGGCGATGGTACGTGCTACTTTTAAGATACGGTCATAAGCACGTGCAGAAAGGTTTAAACGCTCCATGGCATTTTTAAGCAATGCTTTTGAAGCCTCATCCAACCTGCAGAATTCCCGAATCTGTTTGGTACTCATCTGTGCATTATAATGCACGTTTTCCAAGGCCTCAAAACGCTTGGTTTGTATTTCCCGAGCCACGGTAACACGCTTACGGATATCCACACTACTTTCGCCCTTTCTATCTTCCGAAAGTTTCTCAAAAGGCACTGGAGTTACTTCAATATGTATATCGATACGGTCTAATAAGGGGCCGGATATCTTGCTTAAATAGCGCTGCATCTCCGCCGGAGAGGAAGTTACGGGAGCATCAGGGTCGTTGAAATAACCTCCAGGACTGGGATTCATACTCGCCACCAACATAAAACTACTGGGGTAGGTTACCGTAAAACGTGCTCTGGATATGGTCACTTCCCTATCTTCTAAAGGTTGCCGCATTACTTCCAACACACCTCTTTTAAACTCAGGTAATTCATCCAAGAACAACACGCCGTTATGTGATAAAGAAATTTCTCCAGGTTGTGGGTATGCTCCCCCACCGACCAAAGCCACATCCGAAATTGTGTGGTGTGGACTACGAAACGGGCGTTGGTTCATTAAACCCATATTCTTTATTTTACCGACAACACTGTGTATTTTGGTCGTTTCCAAAGCCTCTTGCAAAGTCATTGGCGGTAAAATAGAGGGTAATCGTTTGGCTAACATGGTTTTACCCGCTCCTGGAGGACCAATTAAAATTATATTATGCCCGCCAGCGGCTGCAATTTCCATACAGCGTTTAATACTCTCTTGCCCTTTTACATCGGAAAAATCAAATTCTGGAAAATCTAAACTTTTATAAAACTCGGCCCTAGTGTCAATAATGGTCTGTTCTAATGGCGTGCCTTGGTCAAAAAATTCCAATACCTGTTTTATATTATCTACGCCATATACTTTTAGGTCGCCCACAATGGCCGCTTCCTTGGCATTCTGACTAGGGAGAATAAAGCCTTTAAAACCTTCTTCTTGCGCTTTTATCGCAATGGGCAATGCCCCCTTTATGGGTTGTAGGCTACCGTCTAGGGATAGCTCTCCCATGATAATATATTGCCCAATCTCTTCAGACTGAATTTGACTGGAAGCAGCTAAAATCCCTAAAGCTAGGGTTAAATCATACGCAGAACCTTCCTTTCTAAGGTCTGCCGGAGCCATATTAATGGTAATTTTCTTCCCAGGGATTTTGTATCCGTTATTTTGGAGTGCCGCCGCTATTCTATAATTACTTTCCTTAATAGCATTATCGGGTAACCCCACCAGATGGTACCCCACTCCCTTATCAACATTTACCTCTACTGTAATTGTCGTTGCCTCAACACCAAAAACGGCGCTGCCATAAACCTTTGTAAGCATATTACTCCTTTGGGCTAAAAATAAGGATTTCTTTAGAGTTCTTAATTACGGTCTCGTTCATCATCATTTTTCTGAACTTTCCTTGGATATACATTTCTGCTTGGTCTTTATAATGGGAACTGAATGGATTTCCTGATTGCCCGGTAGGTAGAATGCTTTTACTGTTTTCGATATCCGAAAAATCTATGATGCGACGTGTAGAAGGTCCGCTGGTTGTTTCATAGAACCCCTCTTCGTCATAACCAAAATACATATTGTTGATGACCTCCCGCGTTCCACTTACCGGAAATGGCCCCACGTTAAAGAATGAGCGTAGAGCAGCTACCTGACCAATAGGATGTGGATGTTCCAACGTATGTACCTTGTCCCAAGTCCATTTCGTTATGTCGGGACCAAAATCCGAATCCAGAGAACTTATGGCCTTTTTGAAGGCATCCACTACAATGTCTTTTTGGGTTTCTATTTTATTTTGCGTGGTTTTGTCGTCCCACCAAACGGAATTGGGTTTAGCAGCCATAGGCGCAATGACCCTTTTATGCAGGTGTGTTGCCAAAAACTGTTGAAATAGTTCATCTCCCAATTCATCGTGAAAGGTGTTTTTTAAGAAATAATACACCCAACGCGTATAAATGGTCCCTGCAACACTTTCTAAGGGATAGTCCCCTTTCCATTGCCCCATCAAATCCAACACCTTCATTTCGGTATCATCCAAACTAGAGATATCCATTAGTTTTGTAAAATCCTTTATTACTTCAGGAGCTACGGAAGACGTAATGTCTACTATCATTTCGCTTGCCGAAGCACTATCCCAGTCATTCTTTGGTTCCAAAAGGGCTACAATTCTTCTAGCTCTATTTTCTGGTAAATAATAACCCGGATACAACATTCCCGCGATAGTATCTGGCTGATTATTTGCAGAATACACGTAGTTCCAAGGCGGATTGACCGCTTGAGGGTTTTTAGAGAAATCCAACAATGTTTTCTGAACAGGCAAACCTTTACCGCCTTCAAATACCATTTTTGTATGCACACTATCCGGAATCTCATATAATTGTGCTGTAGCGAACCATCCTATATTATTCTGGGCATCTCCATACATAATGTTCAATCCTGGTGCATGTAATTTTGGAAGTGCTGCTTTAAATGTGGTTAAATCGGTAGCTTTACCCATTTCATAGAAAGCGTCCAAACCCCTATTTTCCATTTGCGTATATATCCAAGAAAAGGCAATTGGACGTTCATATTTTACCAAGTCCGGAACACCGTTTAAAACTGGACCATGAATTGATTTTTTGTACGTAAAGGAAACTGCTGTCGTATCCTTTACTTTTATAGTTTTGGAGATAGTTTCATAGTTCTTCCAACCATTTTCAGTGGCGTATTGATTTTCATCTTCGGGATTATTTTCTTCGTAATAAAAATCCACATCATCATTTTCAAACATGGTAATGCCAAAGGCTAGATTTTTATTGTGCCCTAAAAGCGCAAAAGGAATTCCAGCCATATGATAGCCGTATTTGGAGTATGTTGGTGTTTCTACATGCGCTTCGTACCAAACGGCGGGTTGAGAAAATCCGATATGAGGGTCATTAGCTAAAATCACCTTACCACTCTTCGTTTTCTTTGGCCCTATGACCCAACTATTACTTCCTTCAAAAAGGGGAAGGTCTAAATTCCCAAGTGCTTGCGTCACCGAGGCGGTAATGGTATTTTGAATGGAATCTTTAGGAGAAAGGTTATAGTTTTTAATCCATTCTAAATCGGTGCTACTATTTATTTCTAAATCTGCTAGATAAGTGGAACCCAATTTATTGTTGATATTGGTTAAGAGCGGGTCCGTTTTATGGGCCATAGCAAAACTAAAGGCCATATATCCCATGGTATTATAGACATCCTCCAAAGAAAAGTCGGTTTTCTCAATACCAGTTAAATAGAATTCAATTGGTGTTGGTCCTTCAGCTATATACTGATTTATCCCATTAATATATGCTTCTGCCAGTTGAATGGATTTTTTGTTAACATCGACCGAAGCCACTGTTTTTTTCGATGCCTCATCAATTCCTAGATTAAGAAAGAACTTATCCGTTTCAATAAGGTCTTTTCCAAAAACTTCTGACAATCTGCCACTTCCCACTCTTCTGAGCAGTTCCATTTGCCAGAGCCTGTCTTGTGCATGAACATAACCTAAGGTACGAAAAGCATCCAATTCTGTTTCACCATAAATATGTGGAATCCCATAGGTATCGTAATACACCTCCACTTTTTGTTCAAGATTTGTGAGGGGTTTTTTGCCAGAATAATCCGGCTTAAGGCTTTGAACAAATACCACTCCGATAAGTAGGACAAGCAAAAGGAGTCCTAACAAAAAGAGTGCGATTTTTTTAAACGTTTTCATTTATTGGTCTTAGGGGGAAGTTTGACCCCAAGGTAGGATAAATTTTCAAATAAGAACGCTCGTACTCCTGCTTTTTATTAAGATTTTGAACAATACAACTTGTCCTATTATTCCTTAAAATTCCGTAATCCTTCTAAAAGCCATTTACGATAGGTATCGGCATCGGTGTTTTGGATGGATGTATTCAACACCTTTAAATCTGGCGAAAGCAACACATAGAAGGGTTGTGAAACTGCGTTGAAATTCACATCCTGGAAGGTACCCCATTTCTGTGCGATATTTGTTATCTCTTTTACCCGACCAGAATCATATTGAAAATTGAACTGCTCCTCTTCAGGCAATTCTTTTCTATCATCCACATACAATGAAATAAGCACAAAATCATTTTTAAGGATAGGGTAAATGTCTGGTTCGCTCCAAACATTTTCTTCCATTTTACGGCAGTTGACACAGGCCCATCCCGTAAAATCGAGTAGTATGGGTTTATTATTCTCTTTAGCGAAAGCCAAACCACTTTCAAAGTCTTTAAAACAGTCTATCCCTAGCGGACAATCACTTTCCTGTTCAAAAACACTATAGAATTCTGGAGGAGGAAATCCGCTTAATAATTTTAAGTTGGTCATATGGGTAAGACCTAATATCAAGTATATCGTAAAAATGGCGCTGACTACTCCGGTTATTTTTCTCCCAATAGATAGTTTCTGTTTTGGTCCATCGTGTGGAAAGCGGAAAATTCCGAACAGATAAAGCGTCATTAACAAACCTAATAAAATCCAAATAACTAAAAAGGTTTCACGCTTTAGAATGCCCCAATGCCCTACCAAATCGGCATTGGATAAAAATTTAAGCGCCAATCCTATTTCCAAAAATCCAAGTACCACCTTAACCGTCGTCATCCAACCTCCGGATTTGGGCAATGAATTCAACCAAGCAGGAAATAGTGCGAATAACATAAACGGTAGCGCCAGTGCTGCTCCAAAACCCGTCATACCGGCGGTTAAGTTTATGGCCACATCACCCTCCGCTAAAGTGGTACCTCCAAGAAGCCCTCCGAGGATAGGTCCCGTACAAGAAAATGAAACTATGGCCAAGGTTACGGCCATGAAGAATATACCTAGAACGCCCCCTACTTTACTAGATGCGGCGTCCATTTTATTTGCCCAAGAACTCGGTAAAGTCAGTTCGTAATATCCAAAAAAGGAAAAAGCGAAAAATATAAAAACTGCAAAGAATGCCAGGTTAAGCCACACATTGGTAGCAATGGTATTCAATATTTGAGAATCTACCGAATCGAACAAATGAAAGGGTAGGCTCAGTAAAAAATAAATGAGTACAATAAAGAATCCGTATAACAAGGCATTTGCTATTCCTTTAGATTTCTTTTGAGAATGCTTCGTAAAAAAGGAAACCGTTAGCGGTATCATGGGAAACACGCATGGGGTCAATAATGCAATTAACCCCCCTAAAAATCCTAAAGCGAACAATACCCACAAGCTAGAGCTTGAGCTGATGCTTTCTTGCCCTTGAGTGAGCAATACACGGTTTTTTAGGTTTAAACGTAGCTTATCGCTTAATACTTTACTCTTATCATCCAAAGTTATGGCCTGTTCTGAGATAGCAGAACCATCCAAAGAGAAGGTGAAATCTACATCCGCAGGAATACAAACCTCTTTACAGACCTGGTAAAAAAGGTTGACCTGAATCTGTTTTGTTTTGGTATCAAGTAATTTTATCCGTTGTGTAAAAACGGCTTTCTCCTTAAAGAAAGTTTCTTCTACCTCAAAAATATCGCTGTACTCCTTTACGGTTTTGCTTTCCTTAGCTTCACCTATAAGCTCATAATCTACGCCCGCTCCTTTAAAACTAAAATCACTTGGCAACGCACCTCCTTCAGCGGTAAACTGGGAATAAACGTGCCAGCCCTCATAGATAGTTCCTTCAAGGATTAAATCGTATTCCGTATCCGATATTTGTTTTACTTCCTTGCTCCAAACCACGGGGTTTTCATCATCCTGACCTATGGCTAAGAAGGATGTGAACAAAAAGAAAAAACTAAAAAATAAAACTTTCATACTCTTATCGCTATTTTCATTATTTCGGTGGTTGTATCCACAACTTTAAACCTATTATCCGCTCTTCTTCCTATTACCCAAACAATTTTATCTTCTGAGCAAAGCAACCACTGCGCTTCTTTATCTAAAAGAGAAACCTTTTCATCCTTGAAAAACTTAGCCAGTTTCTTCTTTCCATGAAGACCGATGGGATAAAAGTAGTCGCCTTTATTCCATTTCCTTATCACTAGTGGGTATTTTAACGCATTTTCATCTACATAAATTATATGCTCACTATTTTCTGCTCTTTGTGTCACTTTAGAAAAAACAATGGATAAGGGTTTTACGAGGACTTTATGCGTTTTTTCAATGGTATAGCTTAATGAATTTCCAGTGATTTCATTAATTTCCGAAAGCAGTAAATATTCCCTATCCTTTAACAAACGATGCGTTTTTGACACAACGGATTTACCGCTCATTCCCTCCAATAAGTCTTTGACGTTGTTCCATTCCCTAAAACCGTAGTCCTTGAACAAACCGTATAAATAAGCTTTCAGTGGGTTGCACTGCTTCAATGAAGAGATGGATATTTTAAATTGATTACCATCAGCAATGAACTGTTTGTTTTTCCAAGTCCTAATTTCCTGCTTCGCCAAGGCATTGGTTTGGTCCAAGTAAGCGATACTATGCTTAAAATTTGATAAAAATGAAGGATGGAGTTCCTTTAGCTTTGGAATAATTTGATGCCGTATGTTATTTCTTAAATATTTGGTATCCGCATTACTAGCATCCTCTCGCCATTCCAAGGCATTCTTTTCGGCGTATTCTAATAACTCAGCCCTAGAATACTTTAGTAGTGGTCTGTAAACCGTTTCTGTTTTCTGAGGAATCCCCGTAAGCCCTTCTATGCCGGAGCCTCTTGATAAATTAATAAGAAAAGTTTCCAAGTTATCGTCCGCATGATGCGCTGTAAGTATGGCCTTCAATCCATCAGTAGCAATTATTTCATTGAACCACTGATATCTGAGCTCCCTAGCGGCCATTTGAACGGAGACCTTATGTTCGGCAACATAGGCCTTGGTATTAAAACGGATTACATACAATTTTTTATCCCATTTAAGGGAAAGCTTTTCAACAAATTCCGCATCTAAATCACTTTCTTCTCCTCGCAGTTGAAAATTACAATGTGCCAATACAAAATCCATTTGCTGCTTTTGACACAGGTGTGCAAGTACCACACTATCCAGACCGCCACTACAAGCTATAAAGAACTTATGTTTCAATAGTTCTGGAAAGTTCTTTTCGATATGGACTCTAAAATCCTGAAGCATGCCACAAAGGTAATTAATTAGGGAATTAAGGAGGTTACTCTTCCAACACTTGACGCATGGCCTTCGCTTTTAGCAGACATTCCTCATACTCCTTCGCAGGTTCAGATTTTTCAGTGATGGCACTCCCTACTGCGTAAGACAGGTATTTTTTCGTTTCATTGTATATAATGCTTCGAATAACCACATTAAAATCAAAATCAGCTTCTGGGGTAAAATAACCAATAGCTCCGCTATAAACACCACGTTTAAATGATTCTAGCTTCTCAATAATTTTCATAGCGGAAATCTTTGGAGCCCCTGTCATGCTTCCCATAGGGAATGTATCTTTGAGTACATCAACAGCGTTCGTATCTTCGGAGATCTCTGAGGAAATAGTGGATATCATTTGATGTACTTGGTCAAAGGAATACACCTTACACAACTCCTCTACCGTTACACTTCCTTTTAGCGCACTTTTTGATAAATCGTTCCGAACCAAATCTACGATCATGATATTCTCGGACCGCTCTTTCTGATTTGTTTCTAGTTCCGTCTTTAATAGAATATCCTCTTTTATATCAACAGACCTGCTGGCCGTACCCTTAATAGGTTGCGAAATAATTTTAGTCCCTATTTTCTTCAAATAGCGTTCCGGTGAGGCGGAGAGCACATATTTATCGAACAATTTTATATAACTAGCGAAAGGAGCTTGCGAAATTTCATTTAAGTTTTTATAAATAGAAATTGGGTCGATAATACTATCCTCCATATAAAATTCTTGACAGAAATTAGCTTCATAGATATCGCCTTTACGGATATAATCGAGCATTTTTTCGACCTGCCTAAAATATTCATCCTTAAAGATGCGCATTTTAATATGCACATTGTGCGGTTTTTTGGGAGTTTTCTTTCTCGTTAGACTACACTTGGAGATTTCTGAAAAATCAGATTCAACCGCATCAAAAACCATGTTCAGGTATATAAAATGAACCTGATTTTTAATTATTTTAATGATTTTTTTAGGCTGAAAAAAATAGAGCTCGGGAAATTCTAAACCATCAAAATTATTCGATTTTAGTGGCTCAACATCATTCTTAAGATCGTACGATACGTAACCAAAAATCCAATCCTTAGTTTGCGATTGATACTCTTTTAGATTTTCAAAAGCATTGGCATCATCCGTAGACAAGGCCGTTAAGCCATCTACAGCAAGTATTGCATCAAAAGAACTATAGGAGTTTGTATGCTGATTACTATCTAACCACACCACTTCATCAAACTGTTGAGACCAAGATAAAAGTGCTTCTTTAAATAGCTCGGGAGTGTCGGTCGTATAGGTTTTTGTCTTCCTCAAAAATTAGCCAATTGCTTCCATGAACTTCTCAAGTGCTTCCCTATGGGATTGGGATAGCTCCTCATCTAGAATACCCTTTTCCATATCAAAATTATCATGAAACCCGGGAAGTGAAAAAGATGCTATTAACTCCGCTCCAAAACGGGTAAGTAACTTCTCCGTGACTTCAAAAGCTCCTTTAGCCCCTCTTTTGCCCCCAGAAGTAGACATCAAGAACAATTTTTTTCCATCGATGAAGTTTTTGTCAACTCTGGACAGCCAATCGATAAGATTCTTGAAATAGGCAGAAGGATTACTATTATGCTCATTTACGGAAAGGATGATACCTTTTGCATTCTGTATGGTATTCTTAACCTCAATAAGCGAGTTAGAATATCCATTTTCCTGTTCATAATCCTCACTATACATAGGAAATGGACAATTTGCCATATCCAATAAGCGCAAATCATTGGCTTTTATTAAGGACGTCGTGTAACGAACCAATTTATAATTAATAGAAGTTGATGAGTTACTACCAGCAAAACCGAAAATATAGGACATAAATAATATGGATTATTAGGTTTACGAAAATAGCCCAAATCCTATAGAGTTGCCACTATTTTGTATAGTTTTGCGCTTCAAAACATCCAAACATACTGTTATTTAAGTATATAGGGTAAGAGAAATACGATGCAAACAAAAGACATGAGGCTTTATTTTATTGATGCTATCAGGGCTTGGGCAATTTTAATGATGCTCCAAGGGCATTTTATCGATGGGCTTCTTGATAATGCTTTTAGAGATAATTCCAATGTTGTATTCAGTATTTGGAAGTATTTTAGAGGAATCACCGCACCCGTATTCTTTACGGTTTCTGGATTCATATTCACCTATTTGTTGATAAAAGTTCCAGCATTGGGGTGGGACAACCCGAGAGTGAAAAAAGGTATAAGAAGAGGATTCCAACTCTTAATTATCGGTTATCTTTTACGAATAAATCTTTTAGGCCTATTCCAAGGTGAAATCTACGATTCGTTTTATCTAGTAGACGTGCTGCATTGTATTGGGCTTTCTATACTAGGTATTATTGGTATTTATGTCCTAACTGCCAATCATAGAAAATGGTTGTTTCCTACAGTGCTATTAACAGTTACCACTTTACTGTTTGTTTTTGAACCGTACTACAAAACAGTGAATTTTTATTTATTACCGCAGTGGATAGCCAATTACTTCACAAAGGCCAATGGTTCTGTTTTCACTATTTTACCTTGGTTTGGTTATGCAACCTTCGGTAGCTTTATGGCTATTATATTTAAAAAATATAGTAGTAATAGAAACCTTTATTCCTATGCCATAGGTATTTCACTAGTTTTAGGAGCACTTTTAATCTTTGGCTCCTCTGAACTCTTTTTAACAGTTTCCAAGGTAACCGGAATTCAGCTATTCGCTGATATCTTTTTCAACAATTATTTATTCATACGATTAGGTGATGTCTTAGTGGTGTTCGCTGTATTTATGCTCTTACGAAAATTTCTTACCAATAAAGTTGGGTTAAAATTAGGGCAGAGCACCCTCTCTATATATGTTGTGCATTTCATTATTCTTTATGGAAGTTTTACAGGATTAGGCCTCTATGGCTTCTTCAACCATAGTTTATCTCCAGGGACAGTTACCGCGAGTGCCATTTTATTCATGGTCGTTTGCGCTTACCTAGCACTACTTTACGAAAGCAATAAGGTATTTATAAAAGCAGCTGTCAACAAATTTATAGGTACTATTAAATTACCTGTAGAACGCGTAACTCTAGTAAGTTTTGGTCTTGTTAGGTTCCTTTCCCTCAAAATTTTGAGACTATTTGGACTGACTAAAAATTAGTACCTTCTCAAGTTTAACTCCCTCTTTTTATCTAAATTGACGAAAAATCAATAGTTATGGAAGATAAAAAATATGCCCCCATTGCGGTAGACTTAGAAAAGGATAAGCGTTACGCTTGGTGCACTTGTAGCCATAGTGCCAACCAACCCTTTTGTGACGGTGCGCATAGAGCACATAATAAACCGCCATCGTTAGGGTTTAGTGTTGATGAAGATAAGCAGGCTTATCTGTGTACTTGTAAAAAGACCGCCAATCCTCCCTATTGTGATGGGTCTCATAATGCGTAATACAACCGCTATACTCTCTATTTCAGTGCTCTTTTATTAAAGTCCTGTTAAACCGCTAAGTATTTGGCTAATTAAACGACATAATTCATAAAACTTCTATGATTATGTTTAAATCTGTAGCTTGGCTGACCTTTTTCGGTTTTTCAATTAGTCTTATTTCGCTATTTTTTTTATTATCAAGGCAGTCAGAACATAAAGCTAGCAACATAGAAGACGAAGAAGTGTTGATTACGGTTGATGTACCTATTTCCGATTTTCTGAGTTTAGCCACCACTGGCGATGAAAAAATTATTGACGCCTTAATTCTTAAAATTGATAAAAATTGGGAAGAGCGCTATGAAATTATGGTTCTAGAGACCCTCTATTTTTCTAATGACTCCAGAGTTAGGTCGTCACTTAGAAAATTACTGGAGAAAAAAGCCAAGCTAGAAATAGAAGTTAATTTTGATAAAACGTTTCAATATATCTGGAACAAAAAAGAGAGTTACTCTAAAGACTACTTTGAATTCAAAGCGCAGCTTCATCAAGCTATAGATTCCAAATTCTATAAGTACTTTTCAGGTAGGGCCGACCAGAGTAAAATACGTTTAGATGAAGTACGTTGGGGCGGAGTTCTGCAAGATGGTATTCCTCCTTTACGAAATCCACTAATGATACCTGCTAACCAAGCAACTTATTTAAACGATGACGATATAGTTTTTGGTATTGCTATCAATGGAGATGTTAGAGCTTATCCCAAGCGTATTCTTGCCTGGCACGAAATGTTCGTGGATACGGTAGGGGAAGTACCCGTTGCCGGAGTATACTGCACCTTATGCGGTACGGTAATACTATACAAGACACAACACAAAGGGATTAATTACGAACTGGGCACTAGTGGTTTCCTATATCGTTCTAATAAATTAATGTATGATAAAAAGACACAATCGCTTTGGAGTACTTTGGAAGGAGAACCTGTAATAGGTCCATTAACGAATAAAGGCATACAATTAGACTTTTTAAGTGTTGTTACCACCACCTGGGGAGATTGGAAAACACTACATCCCAACACTAGCGTTTTATCAACAAATACGGGTCACAGAAGAGATTACGGTGAAGGTGTTGCCTATAAAAATTATTTTAGCACGGATGAACTTATGTTTACTATTCCAAAAATAGATACCTCTCTAAAGAACAAAGATGAAATCCTCTCCGTTCGCTTACCCGATGTTACCACAGAAAACTATGCGATTTCTAGTAAATTCTTGAAAAAGAATCCTATTTATCAAGCTAATATTGCTAACGAGTCTTATGTCGTTTTTACTGATAAAAGTGGTGCGCACCGCACTTATTTTTCTAAAGGAATTCATTTTATCGACTATGATAACAAGATTACTGCTACAGATAATTCTGGAACTATATGGAAATTACAAGAAGAGCAGCTAATAAGTAGTAACGGAAAAGTTCTAGAAAGATTAGCCACCCACAATGCTTTCTGGTTCGGCTACAAAGCTGCGTTTCCGAATACAATTTTAGTGAAGTAATTATCCAAAAGGCAATTGCCCTGGATATGTCAATCTTCAATGTTAATACTAAATATGCAAGGCTCTATCTTCAGTAGCAGCCAATGCCGCTTCTTTAACAGCCTCTGCATAGGTTGGATGTGCGTGACTCATACGAGCAATATCCTCTGCTGATGCCCGGAATTCCATTGCCGTAACAGCTTCAGTAATTAAATCTGCACAGCGTGCTCCAATCATATGCACTCCAAGAACTTCGTCGGTAGTTTTATCAGCAAGTATTTTTACGAATCCGTCTATATCCATACTTGCCCTAGACCTACCCAATGCTCTCATAGGAAACTGACCCACCTTATAGGCAACGCCAGCATCTTTTAGTTCTTCCTCGGTCTTACCGACCGCAGCGACTTCCGGCCAAGTATACACGACACCTGGAATCAAATTATAATCAATATGTGGTTTTTGTCCCGCTAATTGCTCTGCGACCAAAGTTCCTTCTTCTTCTGCCTTATGGGCTAACATAGCTCCTTTTACCACGTCGCCGATAGCATAGATATTTGAAATATTTGTTTTCAAATGACCATCTACTTCAACTCTACCCCTATCATCTAACTTTACTCCGGCAGCTTCAACATTAAGTCCGTCCGTATAAGGCTTTCTTCCAACGGATACCAGACAATAATCACCTTCAAAAACAACTTCTTTTCCTTTTTTATCGTCGGCCTTTATAATCACCGTATCGTCTTTACGTTCTACTGATTTCACTTTATGAGATAAGGCAAACTTTACTTTTTGCTTTTTCATCACTTTCGCCAGTTCCTTAGAAAGCGCCGCATCCATACCGGGAATAATACGGTCCATATACTCTACAACAGTTACCTCTGCCCCCAGTCGCTTATACACTTGGCCAAGTTCCAATCCTATAACTCCACCACCAATAACGATCATATGCTTAGGAATCTCCTTAAGTTTTAAAGCCTCGGTAGAAGTTATAATTCGTTCTTTATCTAACTTTATAAAAGGCAAAGTAGATGGTTTTGAGCCAGTTGCAATGATAATATTTTTAGCTTCGATGGTTTCTGTTTTGCCATCGTTCTTTTTGATGTTCACATGAGTAGCATCCTTAAAACTACCCAAGCCTTCATGAACGACTATCTTATTCTTATCCATCAAGAATTGAATGCCTTTGGTAGTCATATCTACAACGCCCTGCTTTCTAGCGATCATCTGTTCTAGATTTACCTTAACCTCTCCGGGGATTTCTATACCATGCTCCGCGAAATGCTTTACGGCATCCTCATAATGGTGAGAAGAATCCAACAAGGCCTTAGAAGGTATACAACCTACGTTGAGACAGGTGCCACCTAGTGTGGCGTATTTTTCAATTATCGCAGTTTTCATTCCTAATTGCGCACAACGAATGGCGGCTACATATCCTCCAGGTCCTGAGCCGATAACGGCTACATCATATTGATTCATAAAAATGGATTATGGTCTATTAAAATTTGTCTAACAAAAATACGAATGTTTTATAGGACTACAAGACCGAATTTAATTCAAAACCTTAAAGTATGGGAACTGCTGTACTATGCTTTACTTCATTAATAGAAAATGAACTTTGCGTGCTACCTATATGTTGTAGCGTGGTCAGCTTTGAAATCATAAACTCTCTATAGGCCGGCATGTCCTGTACATGAATCTTAATCAAATAATCATAATCGCCGCTTAAATGATAGCATTCCACAACTTCATTTAGTTTTAGCACATCTTTTTCAAATTGTTGAATATTAGCTCTGGTATGTTGTATTAGTTTAACGTGGCAAAAAACTGTAAAACTCCGATTGATCAACTCCTTGTTCAGCAATGCTACATATCCGTGAATTGTATTGGATTTCTCTAACCGCTTAATTCGCTCATACACGGCGGTGTTGGAGAGTCCGAGCCTTAAAGCATACTCCTTTGTTGTTTTTTTACAATCTTCTTGTAGTAACCCCATTAGTTTAAGGTCAATTTCGTCAAATTTCATAATTGATAATTTTTCTCTATTCGCTTTCCAAAAAGAACCTATTTAGAATAAAAATCTAATATAATAATAAACATTAGAAGTATTATCTAAATATTATTATATAGATTGATTAAATAATCATATAAATCTATATTTAATGATAAATAAACTAAAATGAACAAGAAAGCAGCAAACGATTTACAGGATTTACAATACTTTGGAGAGTATGGAGGTGTTAATCCGTCCGTATCCGACTCCTCTACCTATACTTTTCTATCGGCTAAAACCATGTTCGATACTTTTGAAGGAAATACCGAGGGTTGTTATTTGTACAGTAGGCACTCCTCCCCTTCCAATCTTTACCTGGGTGAAGCATTGGCAGCTTTAGAAGGTACGGAAACAGCAAACGTTACTGCCAGTGGAATGGGTGCCATAACCGCAGTTATAATGGAACTATGTAATGCGGGCGATCATATTGTCAGCAGCAGAACCATATACGGAGGCACCTATGCTTTTATGAAAAATTTCCTGAAAAAGTTTAACGTTAGTACTTCCTTTCTTGACATCACGGACTTAAAAGCTGTGGCCGAAAGCATAACCCCGAAAACAAAAATGATTTATTGCGAAAGTGTAAGCAACCCCTTGTTGGAAGTCGCTGACATTATAGCTTTGTCCAAAATAGCTACAACCAACAATATACCGTTGGTGGTAGACAATACCTTTTCTCCACTAACGATAAGCCCTGCCAAACTCGGTGCCGATATTGTTATTCATAGCTTAACAAAATTTATTAACGGCACAAGTGATTGCGTTGCCGGTGTAGTGTGTGGTACAAAAGAATTCTGCCTAAGCCTAAAAGATGTAAATAGTGGAGCTGGAATGCTTTTGGGAAGCACGCTGGACAGTTTACGAGGAGCCTCTATTCTTAAAAATATGCGTACCCTACACATACGAATGAAGAAGCACAGTGAAAATGCACAATTTCTATCCCAGAAATTTGAACAAGACGGATTGCGGGTAGTATATCCAGGTCTAGAATCTCATCAGGGACATTTGACAATGAAAGGTCAAATGAATCTACAATATGGCTACGGTGGTCTTATGACCATAGATGTTGGTACGCTAGAAAAAGCCAATGCACTTATGGAAATGATGCAAGAAAAAAAACTGGGTTACCTCGCCGTAAGTTTAGGTTTTTATAAAACTTTGTTTAGTGCCCCTGGAACATCTACTTCTTCCGAAATACCAATGGAAGAACAGGCAGCCATGGGATTGGGAGATGGTCTTATTCGTTTTTCCGTTGGTCTGGATGATGATATTCAAAGAACATACAATCTTATGAAAGCCTGTATGGTACATCTTGGAATTTTAAAATCAGAACGTGTAGAAGCGTAAAGCCATAGATAGACAGGTTTGCACATCCGTGGCATAAATCGTAATATTACCAGATAACCAAACCAAAACTAAATGGCCCAGCAAAGTTCCAATAAACATAGGCAAAACGAAAATATTGTTGAAAACAGAGCATTGAGCATCTATGAGGCTTTAATTCCTGTAATTGCTTTGGTGGGGATGCTTGCTTATAATGTTTATGTATTTGGAGACGATGCATTAAGTGGTTCCAATCAGTTTATTTTATTGTTAGGAGGTGCTGTAGCAGCGATAGTAGGTTTTAGAAATAAAGTATCGTATAAACAGATGCTTGCCGAAGTTGCTGAAAATGTAAAATCGACCACAGGGGCATTGCTCATATTATTAATGGTAGGAGCGCTAGCAGGCACTTGGCTTATTAGTGGTATTATTCCAGCAATGATTTATTACGGCCTACAAATTTTAAACCCTACTATATTCTTAGCAGCTTGTGTGATAATATGCGCTATTATTTCCATCGCCACCGGAAGTAGCTGGACTACAGCTGCCACCGTTGGTATTGCATTGATTGGGATTGGGGACGCATTGGGCATATCTTTGGGAATGACAGCTGGGGCTGTACTTTCTGGAGCTTATTTTGGTGATAAATTATCTCCTTTAAGTGACACGACCAATCTGGCACCTGCGATGGCCGGAGGAGAATTATTCAGCCATATCAAGTATATGACCATTACCACCGTTCCCACAATAGCAGTGACCTTAATTGTATTTATCATTATAGGATTAAATATCGATACTTCAGGAACGGCTGACGTAGACGGTATATTGGCTTCGGTAAATGCTACCTTTAATATTAACGGATGGTTATTTTTAGTTCCAATAGCGGTTATTTTTCTTATTGTTAAAAAAACACCTCCCTTAGCCGCTTTACTGATTGGAACATTACTAGGTGCTTTATTTGCAATTATATTTCAACCTGATGTTGTAGCAGGGATAACCAATACTAAAGAATTGACTTTTGAATCCGGTTATAAGGGTGTGCTAAAGGCGATAACCGTAAAAACATCAATACCTACCGATAATGATGCCTTAAACGATTTATTTTCGGCAAAAGGTATGGAGGGTATGCTCGGCACTATATGGCTTATAGTCTGCGCTATGGTTTTTGGAGGCATCATGGATGGTATCGGTGCTTTAGCCAGAATCAGTCGTGCCTTATTAAGCTTAGCTAAGACCACATTTGGTCTTTTTGCCAGCACTGTAGCCAGTTGTTTGGCATTGAACGTAACCGCTTCTGACCAATATCTCGCTATTGTAGTTCCAGGGAAAATGTTCTCAAAAGCGTATGCAGATAGAGGCCTTGCACCAGAAAACCTCAGTAGAACCTTGGAAGATTCCGGGACTGTAACTTCTGTACTGGTACCATGGAATACCTGCGGAGCATATCATAGCGGAGTACTTGGCGTTAGTGTTATGGAATACTTCGTTTACGCTATATTCAACTGGCTAAGTCCTATCATGACCTTAATCTTTGCAGGACTGGGAATTAAGATAAAACAATTGGTAGCTAAAAAGGAAGACTAAGGTTTTCAGTAGAACCAAGAAGACCTTGCTATAATTGTTTCATATTTTTATTGCATTTCCCTTATATATCCTTTCTATATTTTATAATTTCACATACTAATTATAAAAATATAGCATATGGCTTCCGTAACCCTTAAAGGAAATACAATAAATACACTAGGAACTTTACCATCAACGGGTAGTAAAGCCCCAGAATTTCAACTTACTAAAAACGATTTATCTACTGTTGCACTATCTGATTACAAAGGTAGTCGAGTAGTACTTAATATCTTCCCTAGCGTAGATACAGGCACCTGTGCACAATCCGTTAGACAATTTAATCAAGAAGCTGCTGAGTTAGATAACACTATTGTTCTTTGCATATCTAAAGATTTACCTTTTGCACAAGCTCGTTTTTGTGGAGCAGAAGGCATTGATAATGTAGAAATGTTATCCGATTTTAGAGATGGTAATTTTGGTAAAGCATATAATTTAGAATTTACCGATGGTCCACTAGCCCCTTTACACTCTAGAGCTGTTGTCGTAGTTGATGAAAACGGAAAGGTGATTCATACCGAACAAGTTCCAGAAATAGTGGACGAACCAAATTACAAGGCTGCTCTAGAAGCACTTATGAACTAAAGAAGTATACGCACAGATCATGCCCAAAGAATCTTTTTTGGTCAACCGACTAAAAAGTGTAGGTTATGCCCTTCGGGGTGCCCTACTGCTTATTAGAACGGAAGCCAGTATTAAAATACAGGTCTTCATCACCCTAGTGATGACGGCCCTTGGTTTTTATTATGATATATCCAACACAGAATGGATACTTCAAATATTCGCTATAGCAATGGTATTAGGTGTGGAAGGAATGAACACGGCAGTGGAAAAAGTGGCAGATTATATTCAACCGGAGTTTGACCCAAAAATTGGTTTTATCAAGGATATTTCTGCCGGAGCAGTGATGTTAGTTTCCATTGCAGCTTCCATTATCGGCTGTATCATTTATATCCCAAAGATTTTTTAATAGTGCTATACAAACCGCTTAGATAGCAAATAACTTCGAGGCAAGTCCACGAGACATAGAAAGAAAAATTAACACTGATTTCGACTAAAGCGTCTGGGTATTTTAAATCTGGATTATCGAGTAAATTTGTATTTTTACCCCTAGAATAAAAGAATCCATGGCAAAAAAGGCTACCAAGACAAAGCCAAAATCAAAACCGATAAAAAAGAAAATTTCCTTTAGATTATCAAAGCAAAATAAGATAATCCTCGGAAGTCTTTTGGTACTTTTTAGTATCGCCCTGTTTTTCTCTTTTATTTCTTTCTATTTTACTTGGCAAGATGATCAAAGCCTACTTACGGAATTCAATGACCGTAATGAACAAGCTAAAAATCTATTGAACAAATTTGGCGCTAGCGTTAGTCACTTCTTTGTTTACAAGGGTTTCGGGATTGCCTCATTGATTATTCCATTTTTATTATGCTTATCAGGCATCTATTTATTTTTAGGTTTAGACCGAAAAGGAATGCTGAAAAAATGGATATGGGGATTAATTTTCCTAATATGGATTTCTATAGCATTTGGTTTTTTCGCCCTGGAAAGACCGCTATTAGGTGGACTCGTAGGTTACGAAATGAATGATTTTCTACAAGATTATACGGGAAAAATAGGGGTGCTTCTATTACTTGTTTTTGGTTTAATTTTTATCATGGTACGTTTATTTAAAATCACTCCCGAAGGTATTGGTCAGTATTTTAAATCAAAGAAACAAGCGCTACGTTCTGAATTTGAGGTGGCGAAAGAAAAACCTACAGAAACACAAGTATCAATTTCAAAAGAAGAAGAAATCCCAGTTGTTATCGACACCTATACACATAAAAAAGACATCCCGACCATAACAAATCCCGTAGCGGAAAAAGAGTTGGAAGTAACCCTACCACAAGAGGAAGAAGAACTGGCAATGAAGGTTGAGAAAGTTGTGGAGGAGCCAGAAGAGTTAGATTTATTGGCAAACAAACTGGTAGACGATTTTGGAGAATTTGACCCCACACTAGAGCTTGGTAATTATAAGTTCCCAACAATTGAACTATTGGACCAACATGGGGTAACAGGAGGAATTACCATAAATCAAGAGGAATTAGAAGAAAATAAAAACAAAATTGTAGATACCCTTAAAAACTACAAGATTGGGATTGCACAGATAAAGGCCACTATTGGCCCTACGGTTACCTTGTATGAAATAGTACCAGAAGCCGGTGTGCGTATATCTAAAATTAAAAACCTTGAGGATGATATTGCCCTATCCTTAGCAGCACTTGGCATTCGAATTATTGCTCCTATTCCCGGTAAGGGAACTATAGGTATTGAAGTGCCTAATAAAAATGCAACTATTGTCTCCATGCGTTCGGCAATAGCTTCCAGTAAATTCCAAAAGGCGGAAATGGAATTACCCATTGCTTTTGGTAAAACCATAAGTAATGAAACATTCGTAGTGGATTTGGCAAAAATGCCCCATTTACTAATGGCAGGTGCCACTGGACAAGGAAAATCGGTAGGCCTCAATGCGGTTCTCACATCCTTGCTTTATAAAAAGCACCCAGCGGAAGTAAAATTCATTTTAGTAGACCCTAAAAAAGTAGAACTAACACTTTACAATAAAATAGAACGTCATTTCTTAGCCAAACTTCCAGATTCTGAAGAGGCTATTATAACGGACAATACAAAGGTTATTAATACATTGAATTCCCTTTGTATTGAGATGGACAATAGATATGAGCTGCTAAAGAAGGCGATGGTCCGAAACCTAAAAGAGTATAATACCAAGTTTAAGGCTAGAAAACTTAACCCGAACGATGGCCATAAGTTTTTACCTTATATCGTACTGGTGATTGATGAGTTCGCTGATTTAATTATGACCGCCGGAAAAGAAGTTGAAACTCCAGTGGCAAGATTGGCACAATTAGCAAGGGCAATTGGCATACACTTGATCATAGCCACTCAAAGACCCTCGGTAAACGTAATTACGGGTCTTATTAAAGCAAATTTCCCTGCACGTATAGCCTTTAGGGTAACTTCTAAAATAGATTCTAGAACCATTTTAGACGCTCAGGGCGCCGATCAGCTTATAGGTCGTGGGGATATGCTTTATACGCAAGGTAATGATGTAACCCGTATTCAATGTGCTTTTGTGGATACCCCGGAAGTCGCTAAAATCGTGGAATATATAGGAAGTCAAAGAGCTTATCCGGAGGCGCATGAACTGCCGGAGTATGTTGGTGAAGAATCTGGCACGAGTGTTGCTATTGATATCGCTGACAGGGACAAAATGTTCCGAGAGGCGGCAGAGGTCATCGTAATTGCCCAGCAAGGTTCGGCTTCTTTAATACAGAGAAAACTGAAACTAGGTTATAACAGGGCAGGTAGAATTATTGATCAGCTTGAAGCCGCAGGAATAGTCGGTCAATTTGAAGGGAGTAAGGCCAGACAAGTGCTTATACCAGACATGATCGCATTAGAACAATTTTTTAATAATGAAGGTAATTAATTACAATATGAAGAAATTATTATTTTTAGCATCACTAGTTTTAACCGCCGGGTTTGCACAGGCACAAGATGCCGCAAAAGCAAAGGCGCTATTAGATGATGTGTACAATAAAGTTAAAGGCTACGATAACATTTATGTAGATTTCAAGTTTGCCTTAGACAATGCCGAAGCTGGTATTAAGCAAGAAACAAGAGGAGATGTTACGCTATCTGGAGAAAAATACCTTTTTAATTATTTGGGATCGCAGCAATTATTCGATGGAAGCAAAGTGTACACTATAGTCCCTGAAAATGAAGAAGTAACCATTGAAGACCAATCCACCGAAGAAGACGCTATTACACCCTCTAAAATGCTTACTTTTTATAAAGAAGGACATAATTATTCATGGGATATCTTACAAAACGTTCAAGGAAGAAAAATACAATATGTAAAATTGACCCCAATAGATTCTAACTCCGAAATAAAGAGTAGACTACTCGGTATTGATGTAAACACAAAACATATTTATAAGCTCATTGAAACCGGAAATAACGGAACCAAAACTACTATTACTGTTAATTCTTTTAAAACAGATCAGCCAGTTTCAGAGACCTTATTTACCTTTGATAATAAGAAGTACACAGATGCTGGGTACTACATAATTAAGAATTAGGGCTTTTGAGGATTCTAGACCGGTATATACTATCAAGGTTCGCATTTAATTTTTTCAGTTCGTTTGTTATATTGATGTTCATCTTTATATTTCAAACGATTTGGCTCTTTATAGACGATCTTGCAGGTAAAGGTTTGGATATTATCATTATAGGGAAGTTCCTTTTTTATCTAATGCCAGATTTAACCGAGAAAGTGCTCCCGCTCACCGTTTTACTATCATCCATATTAACATTCGGAACCTTTGCTGAAAATTATGAGTTTGCGGCCATGAAAGCTTCAGGCATATCATTACAAAGGTCCATGTTCAGTTTAATCATTTTTGTGACCATTCTTGGTGGAGTTACCTTCTTCTTTGCCAATAATGTGATACCCTTATCACAACGAAAAATTTATAACCTAAGAAAAAATATTGCTAAGGTAAAGCCAGCCGCCGCTGTTTCAGAGGGTATTTTCAGTGATTTTGAAGGAATGAATATCAAGGTCGATGAAAAATATGGTGAGAATGATCGGTTCCTAAGAAACGTAATCATACATAAAAAGACCAAATCGAATATCAACAGTACCGTGATAAAAGCTAAAACGGGAGAACTTATTAGTAGTGAAACTTCGGATATTATTCAGTTGGTTTTAACGGACGGTCATTATTATGAGGAAGTAGAGTCCAAGAAAAATAAGTTTAAATATCCCTTTGCCGAAGCTAGTTTTGACACGTATATTATGAATATTGAGGTTCCCGAGCTAGACAACGAAGATTTAGAGGAGGACAGAAATATAAGTACCGCCAAAATGAAAAATATAAGTCGACTATCAAAAGATATTGATTCCATTAAAACGGACAACTTTAGAATAGTGCGTGCTTTCTCAAAGAACATTACCAGTAGAATGGGCCTATTTGCCCCCCTTGTAACTAAAGACACTTCAATCGTTAAGAGCAAAGAACGGTTAGAAAAAGACTCGATAACGGCAGCAAAGGTAGCCTTACTAAGACAAAACAAACCTAAACAAGATTCTATCAATGCGGACTTTTTGCATTTGTTTCCTGATTGGCAACGGATACAGGTACTCACTAGCGCTAAAAATGCCGCAACCGGAATATTAGGCTCCGTGACCGGCAAGAAGGATGAAATTCAAAAAAGATATAAAAATTATAATCTTCACATTTTATCCTTACATAATAAATATGCACTGGCTTTTTCTTGTATTATTTTGTTTTTCGTAGGAGCTCCTTTGGGTGCCATTATCAGGAAAGGTGGATTAGGACTGCCTATGGTTATTGCCATTGTTCTTTTTCTCGTTTATTACTTCATAGGAGTTTTTGCGGGAAATTATGCTAAAGAAGGAAACATTCATCCTATGCTAGGTGCGTGGGTTTCTACACTGATTATGCTACCTTTGGGCTATTATTTGACCAAAAGAGCTACAGAAGATAAAGGAATGACCAATTTTGGTGCTGTAACGGATTTCTTCAAAAATCTGTTCCGCAAAAAGAAAGAAACCGATTAGATGTTAGTACGTATGCCAAAGACAGTTGAGCTAAATACCATAGAAGAAGCAATTGCCGATATTCGTGAAGGCAAGGTTATTATAGTGGTAGATGATGAGAATAGGGAAAATGAAGGGGATTTTTTGGCAGCGGCAGAGTTGGCTACGCCAGAAACGGTCAATTTCATGGCAACCCACGGGAAAGGACTTATTTGCGCTCCGTTAACCGAGGGAAGATGCAAGGAACTTGGGCTTCACATGATGGTGAGTAATAATACGGACCCCATGGAAACCGCCTTTACCGTATCGGTAGATTTAAGAGGAAACGGAGTTACCACAGGCATATCCGCATCCGATAGGTCCAAGACAGTTTGCGCACTTACCGAAAATGATACCAAACCGCATGATCTGGCCAGACCTGGTCATATCTTTCCATTAGTGGCTAAAGAAGGTGGTGTTTTAAGAAGAACAGGTCATACGGAGGCTGCAATAGATTTTGCCCGCTTAGCGGGATTAAAACCTGCCGGTATTATCGTCGAAATCATGAACGATGATGGCAGTATGGCTCGTTTACCGCAGCTGATGAAGGTGGCAGAAAAATTCGACTTAAAAATAGTTTCCATCGAGGACTTGGTCGCTTACAGAATGGAGCACGATAGTTTAATAGATAAGGAGAATGATTTTGAAATAAAAACGCGCTTTGGAGACTACAGACTAAGGGCGTACAAACAGACCACGAATAATCACGTGCATATTGCACTTACCAAAGGAAATTGGACTAAAGATGAAAAAGTGCTTACCCGAATTAATTCAACATTGATCAATAACGATATTCTTGGCACCTTGACCAATAGTCCTGACCAAAAGTTAGAGAATATGTTCAACGCGGTGAACAAAGAAGGAAAGGGTGCAATTGTTTTCATCAACCAAGACGCAGCTTCCCTAAATTTATTGAGCAGGTTGGCAGAACTACAGGAGTTACAGAAAGCGGGAGTATCAAAAGCTCCAAAGATAGAAATGGATGCTCGTGATTTCGGAATCGGCGCACAAATTCTACATGATTTAGGCATCACCAAAATGCGTTTACTGACCAATAGTAGGCAAGGAAAACGCGTGGGTATCGTAGGTTATGGCCTTGAGATTGTTGACTATGTCACCTATTAGCAGGGAAGTTTACAGTATTTCTGAAATAACCGATTTCATTTTCTGGCCACGCTCAGCTACTTCTTCGGCACTCCAACTTAATTTTACCAAAACGGAAATGGTTCTCCCCATCCAATGATCTGATTTGGAAAAATCAGATTTCGTATAATCCGGTAATCGCTCCGAAACTTCGTTAGGAAGCTTACCTAAGGATTTTAAAGTGGTTAAGTGCTCCCATTTCTTGTAGTAATGCCAATTGTTATCAAACCAATAAAAACAAGCATCAACACCATTTTCAATCAATGCTTCATGTGTTTTTTTGGCAATTTTTTGGGTGGGCAAAAAGAAATTTAAAAAAGAATAATTCGCTATCCCACCAGCAGGAACCCTTCTAAAAGTCACCCCATTAATCCCCGTTATCTGGTTTTTCAAAACGGTGTAGTTCTTCTTTTGAATAGCTACGAACTCATCCAATCGTTCTACTTGAGCACAACCTACCGCCGCATTTAATTCTGATATTCTAAAATTATAGCCCAAGAAAGGATGTGATTCTGCTCCCCTATCGTTACCAACATGGTCATGCCCATGGTCAGAGTAATGGTCCGCATTACGATAATATTTCTCGTTATTTGTTATTAAAGCACCACCTTCTCCACAAGTTATGGTTTTTACATAATCAAAAGAGAAACAGCCTAAATCGCCATAACTGCCTAAAGGTTTACCTTCAAAACTACCACCAATTGCCTGGCAGGCATCTTCTAAGAGTAATAAATCATGTTTTTCACAGATAACTTTCAATGCTTTTAAATTGGCCATGGAGCCGCACATATGTACGGGCATGACCACTTTGGTATGCTCGGTAATCGCAGCTTCGACCGCAGCAGGATCCAAGGTTAAAGTGTCATCAATATCAACTAGAACAGGTATGGCCCCCAGCGCAAGAATTGACTCAAAACTGGCCACAAAAGTGAAAGTGGGCATTATAACCTCGTCCCCGGCCCCTATACCGGCACTAACCAAGGCCACAGTGAGTGCAGCAGTACCGCTACTGACCAATTGCACATATTCCGTCTGCATTCTTTTGGATAAAGAAGCTTCTAATTCCTTAGCCTTCCATTGACCATTTCGCATTCCGTCAAAACCATAGCGCATAAGCACTCCTGTATCCAACACAGATTGTACTTGTGCTTTCTCGCTATCTCCAAACAATTCAAATCCAGGCATATCTTATTCCATATAAAATTAAAAAAACCACAATTTTACAGCCATCGCTACGACCATAATCACTAAAAATACTTTAATAAATCCGTCACCTTTCTTAACAGAGTATCTACTTGCAAGCCATGCTCCGCTGCCGTTTCCAATAGCTAAAATTAAACCAATCTTCCAATTTACTTTATCATTAAAGGCAAAAACTGCCAAAGCAGAAATCATATATAGAAAAACGACCGAAACCTTAGTGGCGTTTGATCGCACCAAGGACATCCTATTAACGTAATGTAAAAACAAAATCATTAAAAAGCCTAGACCTGCGTTAATGAATCCGCCATAAATTCCGAAAAAAAAGAACACCGCAATACCAATCCAAAGATATTTTCCGGTAAGACGTTCCTCTAAATCCTTTACATTAATTTTTGGACTGAAAATGATTATAAACACTACCGAAATCATTACAATGGCTAGTATTCTATTGAAAACTTCGCCCTTAATATCCACCGCGATATAAGCACCTATTATAGACCCAACAAATGCCGCTATTCCCAAATAGGCATTAAAAGGAAATGTAGAGATTCCTTTACTCTTAAAACCTGCTGTGGCAAGTGCGGTTTGTATTACAATAGCTACCCTGTTGGTACCGTTTGCAATATTTGAAGGAAGACCCAGAAAAATAAGAACGGGAAGCGATAATAAGGACCCACCGCCCGCGACCGTATTTATAAAACCTACAGCAAAACCCACCACTACAAGTAAGGGGTAATGATACCATTCCTCCATGATGCAAAAATAAAGGGTTGTGTGGTATTTAACTAGAAAATAATTTTTCTTGCAGATAGCCAAATTACCATTCGTTATTCCCTGCAATCACCCCTCAGTGTTCCCAGATAGGAAATCCAATACATCAAAACGCTTCTGGATGCACCTAGCATCTTTTTTCGTTTTCCTTCGAATGAGAATGCTATGCTTTCTGTCTGCACAAAACGAAAAAAGCTCCACCCTGTGGGTGAAGCTTTTTGATGCGGAGAAAGAGGGATTCGAACCCCCGGAGGTGTGACCCTCAACAGTTTTCAAGACTGCCGCATTCGACCACTCTGCCATTTCTCCAAGTGTCTCATCAAGTATTCCCTGAATGCGGGTGCAAATATAAAAACCTTTTTCTTTGTATTAAAGACTTTTTCGATAAATAAATCTTTAAAAGAGATAAAGTAAAGTATCTAATTATTGCCTATTCCACATATCCTTGGTAATTTTTCATCCCACTAGTAGATAAACATGAAAACTCCTTTAGTTAGCATAGTAATACCTTTTAAGAACACAGGTTCCTTTCTAGAAGCCTGTCTTAATTCTATCATAGCGCAGACATTCATAAACTGGGAAGTCTTGGCGGTAAATGATGCATCAAGCGATAGGAGCTTAGCTATTGTTCAAAATTATGCGAGCAAAGACCGGAGAATAAAAGTTTTTCATAATAATGGCCAGGGTATTATTGAAGCGCTGAGAACTGCATATACTTTTAGCGAAGGTAAATTTATAACTAGAATGGATTCTGATGACCTAATGATGCCAGAGCGCTTAAAAATAATGGTTACAGATTTAGAAAATAAAGGGAAAGGTCATGTAGCCGTTGGACAAGTAAAATACTTTTCTAAAAAAGGTATCAGTAATGGCTATCAACGCTATGAGAAGTGGCTAAATGCTTTAACTTTAAAGGGGACTAATTACTCAGAACTATATAAAGAATGTGTTATCCCCTCCCCTTGTTGGATGGTACATAAGAGCGATTTAGAGTTATGCGGAGCCTTTGAACCCAATGAATACCCAGAAGATTATGACCTTGCTTTCAGATTTTACGAACATGGGCTAAAGATTATCCCAAGCGAACATGTTTTACTAAAATGGAGAGACTATGACCATAGAACCTCTAGAACCAGTGCCCACTACGCCCACAATTACTTCTTGGATATAAAGCTTCGATACTTCATAAAACTTCATTTAAACCGAGACGGAAATTTGGTCGTTTGGGGAGCCGGAAATAAAGGAAAACGTATCGCAACAATACTAATCGATAGAAAAATCCCCTTTCACTGGATATGCAATAACCCCAAAAAGATTGGGAGAGAAATTTATGGTAAAATACTTTTACCAATTAATTCCTTAGAAAATATACCAAACACGCAAAGTATTATTACCGTTGCAAACGAAGAGGAGCAACAGCATATACATAACTATTTTGATAAGTGCGGAAAAATCTCCATGAAAGATTATTTCTTTTTCTGTTAAACCAACTTAAGGGAATTGAAACTTAACAGCTAGGTTATTTTAGCGTTAAACAGACTGTTTTATTAGGAATCAACTTCTATATTTTAGTTATCTTTGAGCAATCAAAATAAGGAATGCAGTTTAAACATCCAGAACTTCTTTGGGCCCTTTTTCTTCTACTTATTCCTATTATTATCCATCTATTTCAACTCCGAAGATTTAAGAGAACGCCTTTTACCAATGTAAAACTTCTTAAAAGTATCGTCTCAAAATCAAGAAAAAGTAGCACCTTAAAAAAATGGTTATTACTCTTTTCTCGATTAGGTATTTTAGCCGGACTGGTTCTAGCCTTTGCACAACCCTTTAATGCCAGCGATAGCGCAGTTAAAGAAAAAGAGAATATCTTTTACCTCGATAATTCCTTTAGTATGCATGCAAAAACAGCTAATGCAACTTTATTTCAAAATACTGTTCAGGAATTTATAAAGCGTATCCCAAAGGATGAAAAATTTCATTTGTTTACAAATGACGATACCTTTTTAGATGTTGAAATAAATGATATTAAGAATAATTTATTGGAGATACAGCCCAGTTCCCAACAGTTATCCCTAAAAGAAATTTCCTTAAAGGCAGCTGCACATTTTACAAATGACAATTCCACACAGAAGAATACGATAATCATATCTGATTTTCAACAGCGCTTGGGAACATTTCCCAAGGATAGTACCACCAATACCAATATATATTACATTAACCCACTCAGTAACACGATTAACAATATTGCAATTGATTCTATTTATACAAAATCCAACGCTAACGGCAGTATAGACTTAACGGCACTAATTAGTGCAAATTATGAGCTTGAGACAACAGCAGTATCCCTATATAACGGTGATAAATTAATAGCAAAAACGGCCGCCGGTTTTAATAAGAATTCTAAAGCAAATGTCCTATTTTCCATTCCATCCAACGAAGAGATCAACGGAAAAATAGTGCTTACAGATATTGGTTTATCCTATGATAATGAGTTTTACTTTAATATAAATATTCCCGAAAAAATTAAGGTTTTGGATATCGGGCCCACATCCAGTTTACTACGGCGAATTTTTACGGAACCACAGTTTAAATATGTAAAAGCTGATTTAAAACAATTAAATTATGGAGCGTTACAGACCTATGACCTTATCGTAATCAACGAACTTAAGGCAATACCCACAGGTCTTACCACTGCCCTACAGTCATTTACAAATGAGGGTGGAAGTTTAGTCATTATCCCAGCACCCGAAATAGATTTGTCATCGTACAATAAGTTAACGTCCTTCTATTTCAATACCACCTTAGGGTCCAAAACCGAACAAGAAGTCGCGATTTCTACTATAAAGTTCGGGCATCCGCTCTACACCAATGTATTTGAGAAAAATGTATCTAATTTTCAATATCCTTCCGTAACGGGCTATTACCAGTTAAAGACAAATGCCACAGAAGCCCTTTCTTTACAGAACGATGCCCCTTTCTTAATAGGTGCTGATAACGTATTTATTTTTGCCACATCCTTACTAGAAACTAACTTTAAAAATTCTCCCTTAATAGTTCCTACTTTTTACAATATGGGAGCGAATAGTTTAAAATCCTCATCGCTCTATAGCACCATTGGAAAATTGACGCAAATAGATGCTCCCTACATCCTAAATAAGGACAATGTTCTTAAGGTGGTTGGTGATGATTATGAATTTATCCCTCAGCAAAGGGTCCTTCCAAAAAAGACCAGATTATCTTTTCAGGAGAATCCTAAGACAAGTGGAATTTATCGAATAATTGATAACGACAAAGTTTTGCAAAACATAAGTTTCAACTACGACAGAAAAGAAAGTGACTTGTCCTATTTGGACTTCGCTGGCGTGCCTTCAACAGCTGTAAATAAATCTATCGCCGATTTTTTTGAAATCACTCAAAAACAAAATACGATAAATGAGTTTTGGAAATGGTTTGCTATTTTAGCACTGCTATTCGTTATTACGGAAACCATTCTTCAAAGATTTTTAAAGTAACTTCAAAATGAACAAGCAAATAAGCGCATGAACGTACTCTTAAAATCAGCAAAAATCATCAATCCCAGCACCATAGGTGTACATCTTAAAAAACGGGACATCCTAATTAAAAATGGAGTTATTCAAAAAATTGCTTCGAGTATTGAGCCACCAGCAAAAACCAAAATAGTATCCCATAAGAACCTTCACGTATCTATAGGCTGGTTTGATAGTAGCGTAAGTTTTGGGGAGCCTGGTTATGAAGAAAGGGAGACTATTAGCAATGGTCTTAAAACAGCTGCCAGTAGTGGTTTCACGGATATTATATTAAACCCTACCAGTAATCCCGTGCCAGATACCAGCTCGGCAATTGTATTTCTTAAAAATGCTGCAAAAAACTCACTAACAAGATTACACCCTTTAGGGAACCTAACGGTAAAAGGTGAAGGAGAGGCCCTAGCGGAGCTGTATGATATGAAAAACGCAGGTGCACTAGGGTTTTACGATTACAAATCGGCCATTTCAAATCCTAACTTGCTAAAAATAGCATTGCAGTATGCCCAAAATTTTAAAGGCACGGTTTTTTCTTTTCCATTAGATGGACAGATAGCGGGAAAGGGTATTGTTAATGAAGGTGTCACGAGTACCAAATTAGGTTTAAAAGGTATACCTGCATTAGCTGAGGAACTCCAAATAGCTCGGGATTTATTTATCCTTGAATATACAGCGGGTAAACTTCACATTCCTACCATTAGCACTGAAAATTCGGTCAAACTAATAGCTGCAGGCAAGAAGAAGGGACTGCAGGTAACCTGTAGTGTGGCTATCCATAACCTATTGTTCAAAGATGATAGCTTAATAGATTTTGATTCTAATTACAAGGTAATGCCACCTTTACGTACCAAGGAAGATAGGAACGCATTGTTAAAGGGGGTAAAAAATGGCACTATAGATTTTGTAACATCGGACCATACACCCTTGAATATTGAGCTAAAACAGGTAGAATTTGATAATGCCGCTTTTGGAACCATAGGATTAGAAAGTTACTTCGGTTCCTTGAATTCACTATTTGAAATCGAAGAGGTTATCCATATCCTTACGAAAGGGCGATCTATTTTTGGCTTAGAAACTCCTGAACTAAAAGAGGGAGCATCAGCATGTATAACCCTTTTTGAACCGGAGACCGAATATGAATTCTCGAAAGATTTGATAATGAGTACCTCTAAGAACAGTATGTTTTTAGGAAAGTCTATGAAAGGTAAAGTCTTAGGAACTATAGTTGAAGATACTATGGTATTAAATTTTTAGCATGAAAGATTCAAAAACAGTTGAAGGAAAGACTACCGCTATTGTCGCTTATTTGACTATAGTTGGTGCGTTAATTGCCTTATCTATGAATTCGGAACCCAAACATGACTTTGCAAGATTTCATACAAGACAAGCCTTTGGTTTACATCTATTGTTCATTTCTTTTGGCATTCTCTCCAATAACTGGGGAAATCTTTATTCATTTTTTGGATTATTCCTCTGCTATTCCATCTTATGGGTTTACGGCTTCAGTGGCGTACTTAGCAACAAAAAATTAGAAGTACCAGTAATAGGTTCCTACTTTCAAAAATGGTTTACATTTATACAATAGCACAATACAATGACAACAGCTCCCCTATCTTTAGAACATATCATAAGACCTTCTTCATTAACTACAAAAAAGATACCCGTGCTTTTTATGCTGCACGGATACGGAAGTAACGAAGAAGATTTGTTTTCCTTCGCGGCAGAACTACCTGAGGAACTGTGCATTATTTCGGTTAGAGCACCATATATTTTACAGCCTTTTGGTTATGCTTGGTATGCCATTAATTTTGATGCCGAAAATGGAAAATGGAGCGATGATGCACAGGCCATTACCTCAAGGGATAAAATTGTTTCCTTTATAGAACAAGCCTGTAAAGCCTATAACCTAGATACCGAAAACGTAACTTTACTCGGTTTTAGTCAGGGAACTATTTTAAGCTATGCCGTAGCACTCTCCTACCCTAGTAAAATTAAGCGCGTAATTGCCCTAAGTGGTTATATTAACGAAGGGATATTAGCAGAAGACTATGAAAGTAAGGAGCATTCTAAATTGCAGATTTATGCATCACATGGGCAAGTAGACCAAGTAATACCGATTGAATGGGCACAAAAAGCCCCGATACTATTGTCTAAATTGAAAGTACCTCACGTTTTTGAAGAGTACCCTACTGGGCACGGAGTAGCACCACAAAATTTCTACGCTTTTAAAAATTGGCTTGAGGAAAGACGCTAATTACTTTTTGTATAGAGTAAATGGTCTATTAAAGTAAAATCAACGCCTAAATCATCCTTTAGCTCATATTTTACCAAAAGTTCGCCCCAATACTTTCCATCGGAAAAATCGGTTAAGATCCATTTATGGTTCAATACTTTAATTTTATTTATTTTGAAATCACTTTCCATACCCGCATAAGGTATTAAAGGATTGTCGCCTTTGGATTCGTTCGTTTCCAACAATTTATCAGCGATATAACCAGCAGGGTTTTCTAGATTTAAATGATCATAGTATGCCAATGCGTCATCATTGTTTTCCAAAGAAAAGTACTGCATCTCTAAAACACGTAGTTCTGATTGTTGTAAGGAGTCTTTTAAATCAACAATCTCCGTTTTAAACTTTTCAATTGACGTGTTATTGGCATCTGCCATTTTACCACTACTAACAAAGAGATACAAACAAATTAGTGAGACAAAAATAAATAGGTAAAGAAATATTTTACTTTTCATAAATTATAGTTCAATGGTGAGATTATCATAAGCTAAGTGCACATTATTCGGTAAACTTTTTTCTACTTCTTCATGGAAGCCTAAATGATGACTTATATGGGTAAAATAAGCTTTTTCTGGTTTTACTTGGTTTACAAAATCCAAGGCTTCCTCTAAATTAAAATGAGATTGATGTGCTTCTATACGCAGCGCATTGACCACTAAAACCTTAGAACCTTTAATTTTGTCAATTTCTGCGCTTTCCATGGATTTTACATCAGTCAAATATGTAAAATCCCCAACTCGATATCCAAAAATCTTCAATCTATTATGTAAAGCCTGTATAGGGGTTACCGGCATTCCCCCAAGTTTAAAACTTTTATTTTTTTTAACGATATTCACGGTAACAGCAGGTGCTCCAGGATACCTATCCTTTTTACTGAAAATATAATCAAAACGGCGTTTTAATGACTTCACAACCCGTTTACGGGCATAAATAGGAATATCTCCCTGTCTAAAAAAGAAAGGTCTAATATCGTCTATACCCGCAGTATGATCAGCGTGCTCGTGCGTAAATAAAATTCCATCTAGTTTAGCTACTTTATTTGTAAGCATCTGTTGTCTAAAATCAGGTCCACAGTCGATAGTGAAATTATGTGACCCCCAAGAAAGTAAGACGGATACTCTTAGTCTTTTATCCCTTGGATCACTACTTAAACAAACAGGATGGCTACTTCCAATAATGGGAATACCCTGAGAAGTTCCGGTACCTAAGAAAGTGATTTTAAGTTTATCGTTCATCCAAAACAAAGTTAAGCCATATTTGATTACTAGCAACTAAGAATAAATTATAGCACAAGCCGTTTAACTATAATAACCAAAGATTATTTTGAAAATAATCCCTAAAAACTAATTACAAATTTTCTTACGGTTTAGGCTGTAGGTAGTTTGTTCTTTTTAACTTTGTTAAAAGCAAATTCATAAAAATAATGGCTTCAGTTCGAAAGAAAGATAGTGCCTTCGAAAATATTCCTTCCATAAAGGCGAAAACTTTAAGAATAAACTTAAACCCCGACATTTACGGAACCTTTGCCGAAATTGGAGCGGGCCAAGAAACGGCACGTCATTTTTTTAGATCGGGAGGCGCATCAGGAACTATTGCCAAGGCCATGAGTGCTTACGATAAGGATTTTAGTGATGCTATTTATGGTATTGAAGAAGATGGTAGATACGTAACACAAGCACGATTAAAAACAATGCTCTCTCATGAAATGAATTTGATGGAAGAGCGTATTAGTAGAGAAAAACACCCAGAAAGATTGTTTTTTTCATACGCCAATACGGTTGCTACCATAGATTTTTCAAAACGATATAAGGGACATGGTTGGGTAGGAATTCGTTATCAGTTAGACCCTAATCAAAAAGAATTTGATGAAATTATTCTTCATATCCGTTTTAAACAGAATGAAGCGCGGCTGCAACAAGAAACCTTGGGAACATTGGGTGTTAATCTAATCTATGGTGCTTTTTATAAGTATCACAAGCCTAGAAAAATGCTTAAATACCTTTATGATCATATAGATAAGGATACGGTAGAAATTGACATGGTCAATTTCAATGGTCCTAGTTTTAAGGATGTGGATAATAGGTTAATGAGTCTGCAGTTGATACGGAATGACATGACCGATGCCGTTATGTTTGGCCCTGATGGTAATAATGTATTACCAGCAGCAGTACTTTATAAAAAGAATATTCTTGCGCTTCGTGGTAGTTTTAGACCCGTTACGAAGGTAAACCTAGACATGTTCGAAAAATCTCACGATATTTTTATTCGTGACCCTCAGGTAGATCAAGATAATAGTATTGTTATTTTTGAAATTACCCTATCCAATTTAAAAGCATCGGGAGAAATTGATGAACAAGATTTTATGGACCGGGCGGAACTGCTATGTTCTTTGGGACATTCCGTAATGATTTCAAAATTCCAAGAATACTATAAACTCGTAGAGTATTTACATAACTACACAAAAAATAGAATTGGCCTTACGATGGGCGTAAACAATTTGGTAGACATTTTTGATGAGAAATATTACCGTCATTTAAGTGGTGGTATTTTAGAAGCCTTTGGAAAACTGTTCTTTAAAGATTTACAAGTGTACCTCTACCCTATGAAGAATACGGAAACAGGTCAGGTTATGACAAGTAATAATGTAAAAGTACACCCACGTATGAAAGAGCTTTACAAGTTCTTTAAATACAATGGCAAAGTGATGGACATTATTGACTATGAGCCAGAAATAATGCATATTTTCTCTAGAGATGTATTAAAAAGAATTATGAACGGAGAAGAAGGATGGGAAGAGATGTTACCGGAAGGTATCGCCGAAATCATTAAAAAGAAAAAACTTTTCACTAGAAAAGACCCGAAAGAAATTACAGCAACGAAGTAATAAAGTTTATAGTAAATTACCTCGGGACAAGCCCATGAGACATCTGAATTAAAGCTAACATTTATTTAGGTGCCAGCGTCAGAGCATTATAAATCTCGATTATCGAGTAGAAAAAAGCCCCTGTAAAAAGGGGCTTTTTTTAATTGGTTACGCTAAAAGTTGCGCAGCATGATCTTTGGTTTTCACCTTTTCTATTACTTTGCTTACTTTTCCGTCTCCGTTTACGACAAAGGTCATTCTATGAATACCGTCATACTCCTTACCCATAAATTTCTTAGGCCCCCAAACGCCAAAAGCATTAATAACAGTATGGTCTTCATCCGCAAGTAGTGGAAAAGGAAACTCATATTTATTCCTAAAGTTAGCTTGCTTCTTTTGAGAATCCTCACTAACCCCAAGTAGTTCGTAACCAGCATCTTGCAACTTCTTATAATTATCCCTTAAATTACATGCTTCAGCCGTGCAACCGGGAGTATTTGCACGAGGATAGAAAAAAACTACCAAATTTTTACCGGAATAATCAGATAAATTAATAGTATTGCCGTCTTGATCGATGCTAGAAAATTCAGGAACTTTATCACCTACTTTCAATGTATTCATAGTTATTATATTTATAATTATGTTTAACCTATTTTATGTAAAATTAAACAAATATGACCAAAGCCGAAAAAGTAAATTTTACAATTGCAAAATTACAAGAACTCTATCCTGTAATTCCTGTTCCTTTAGACCATAAAGACCCTTATACATTACTTATCGCCGTATTAATGTCTGCCCAAAGTACGGATATTCGTGTAAATAAAATCACACCATTACTTTTTGAAAAAGCAGACAACCCTTATGACATGGTAAAATTATCGGTTGAGGAAATTAGGGATATTATACGCCCGGTAGGTTTATCACCAATGAAGTCTAAAGGCATTCATGGCCTTTCGCAAATATTAATTGATAAATATGATGGCGAAGTACCTAAGGAGATAGCACTATTAGAAGAATTACCGGCCGTAGGTCATAAAACGGCAAGTGTAGTTGTTTCGCAAGCTTTTGGTATACCTGCCTTTCCAGTAGATACCCATATTCATAGGTTATTATACAGATGGGGTTTTACAAATGGAAAAAATGTGGTACAAACTGAAAAAGATGCTAAGAGATTATTTCCTAAAGAATTATGGAATGATCTGCATTTACAAATTATCTGGTATGGAAGAGAGTATTCTCCTGCTAGGGGCTGGGACTTGAACAATGATGTAATCACCAAAACAATAGGTAGGAAAACTGTCTTAAATCACTACTATAGAAAAACAAAGACCCGCTTTTAGCGGGTCTTTATTAATTTAAAAAGGTTTCGAACCTCAAATCTTTATACTCAATGTCATAAAGCGCTTGTGAAAAACTTAATAAAAAGTTGATAGTTTTAGGACAAACTTTATTGAATTCGGTCTGTTCTTGATAATCAGAGTAAATTTTTTCCATATTTCCAATGTTGTTACACTTTAAAGAACGCAACTAAAAAGGAAATATTGTTTATGTTGTTTTTACGTATCCTAGTTGGTAAGAACAATATTATTTTTTTCTATGATCTTTCTTAAGTTAATTAATGCGTATCGCATTCTTCCTAAAGCAGTGTTTATGCTAACTCCCGTGTTTTCTGAAATTTCCTTAAAGCTCATATCCTTATAAATACGCATTACTAAAACCTCTTTTTGATCATCCGGTAATTCCTCAACTAAATAACGTAAATCAGTATCAATTTGATTTTTAATAAGCTGCTTTTCCGCATTTAATTTATCATCACCAATGACAGAGAAGATATTGAAGTCATCACTTCCTTCAAACATTGGCATTCTTTTGTTCTTTCTAAAATGGTCTATAATTAAGTTATGCGAAATACGCATTACCCAAGGTAAAAATTTACCCTCTTCACTATAAGTACCTTTTTTTAGTGTCTTAATTACTTTTATGAAAGTATCTTGAAAAATATCCTCCGTAATATCTCTATCCAAAACTTTAGAGTAGATAAAGCTAGTGATACGTTGGTTGTGTCTGTTGATTAGTACTTCTAGAGCCTTCTCGTCTCCACTGATATAATCTCTTACTAATTCTGAGTCTTCAATTTGTAATTTCATATGAGTCATTTTCTTTTGGATTAAAGATTTGGGCATCTTGTTAGTAATTGTAATTAGTTATTTATTTCTGGGATAAAACTATATAAAACCCATCCTTCTCAAAAAAGTATGTTGTCAAATAGCCTTTTTATGATGTGAAACAACGAAAACCTATTTTTCAGTACAATAAATGGATACTTTACTAGTTACGTCAGAAACTTAATACAGTAATTGTTTCCGTTACATTTATACGTCGGAAACTATGAACACCAAATAATTCCTAAAAAAAGAAACCCTAAGGAAAATCCTTAGGGTTATTTATATGAAGAGCTAATCAGCTAATTTAATTTAAGTTGCTTTCAAATTTAATTCCTTTTGCTTGGGTAATTTTAAGCGACTTCGAGTAATTTAATAAAAACTGTATCGTTTCAGGCTTAGCTTCAACTAGTTTAGACTGGTCTTTTTTGTTAGTGTATAATTTTTCCATACTACTTCCGTTTTGGTTCAATTAGAGAACGGCAAGGAAATAAATATAGTAGATCTACTCGACCTGTAACCAATTAATTCGTTAAAACAATACTATTTGCCTCAACTAGCTTTCTAAGGTTAATTAAAGCATAGCGCATTCTTCCAAGTGCTGTATTAATACTAACACCTGTATTATCGGAAATTTCTTTAAAACTCATATCCTTATATATACGCATTTGCAACACCTCTTGCTGATCCTCTGGCAATTCCTTAATCATTCTAGCCAAATCAGAATCAATCTGGTCTTTGATCAATTGCTTTTCCGCATTAAGTCGTTCATCGCCCATTAAAGAAAAGATATTAAAGCTATCGGTGCCTTCGAACATAGGCATCCTGTTGTTCTTTCTAAAATAATCTATAATAAGGTTATGGGCAATACGCATTACCCAAGGAAGAAATTTACCTTCCTCACTGTAGGCACCACGCTTTAGGGTACGTATCACTTTCATAAAGGTATCTTGAAATATATCCTCCGTTAGTTCACGATCACCAACCTTAGAATAAATAAATCCTGTGAGACGTGCATTATGGCGATTGATCAGAACTCCAATAGCTCTTTCATTGCCATTCATATATTGTTTTACAAGTTGGGAATCTTCAATTTGTGCTTCCATAGCTTTACTTTTTTGTGGTTAAAAGTTGACCCCAGATTCGTTTGAAAAAGGGTCTTGTGGGTTACTATTCTAACTTAAAAAGTAAATGTGTGCTATAGGCAAATTGAATTTTTATGAATGCCAAAGATAGAAAAAAATAAATATTCCCAAAGAAATCCTAATAAAAATAGTCCGCTAAAAATCCTAAAAGACTTTTACTGGCTATTGAATACCTCATATTGTATCTTTGCGAACTTAGAAAAATATATGCCTTCAATTGCTAAAGTAAACCCCAAAGAGAACATTATTATTAAGGGTGCAAAATTGCACAATCTTAAAAATATTGATGTTGTAATACCTAGGAATAAATTAGTGGTTATTACGGGATTATCTGGCTCTGGGAAATCCAGTCTAGCTTTTGATACGCTTTATGCGGAAGGTCAGCGCCGTTATGTGGAAAGCCTATCTTCGTACGCCAGACAGTTCTTGGGTAAACTGGATAAACCTAAAGTAGATTATATAAAAGGTATAGCTCCTGCCATTGCCATTGAGCAAAAAGTGAATTCTACCAATCCGAGGTCTACGGTAGGTACTACCACAGAAATTTACGATTATATAAAGTTACTTTATGCGCGCATCGGAAAAACCTTTTCACCTGTTTCGGGAAACGAGGTAAAGAAGAATACGGTTACGGATGTTATTGAATATATAAAAACGTTCGAGGACAATACTAAACTATTACTTCTCGCTCCAATCGTAATTCGTGAAGATAGAGATACCTTAAAGTCGCTTCAATTATTCTCTAAACAAGGCTATGCCCGTATCAAATATAAAGGTGAAGTTTTAAGAATAGATCAAGCGCCTGAAAATATTGAAAAGGAATTTGACCTAGTAGTAGACCGAATCATCACTAAAAACGATGAAGATTTTTACAATAGACTTGCAAATGCTGTGGATACTGCCTTTTTTGAAGGTAAGGGGCAATGTATTATCGAAAAATTAGAGCCTGCCGAACAACAATTGTTCAGTAACAAGTTTGAACTGGACGGGATGCAGTTTTTAGAACCCAATGTGCATCTTTTTAGTTTTAACAATCCCTATGGAGCTTGTCCAAAATGTGAAGGGTATGGGGACGTCATAGGTATAGACGCAGACTTAGTGGTCCCTAACACAGCGCTTTCTATCTATGAAAACGCAGTTTTTCCTTGGCGAGGAGAAAGTATGAGCTGGTATCGCGATCAACTGGTAAACTCAGCCTATAAATATGATTTTCCTATTCATAAACCTTGGTTTGAGCTTAACGAGGAACAGCAAGAATTAGTTTGGAGAGGAAATGATCATTTTATTGGCCTACATAAATTTTTTGACACGCTAGAAGAGAAAAGTTATAAAATACAGAACAGGGTAATGTTATCCCGTTATCGCGGAAAAACCAAATGTAACGTCTGCAACGGCAAGCGCCTAAGACCGGAAACGGATTATGTAAAAGTTGGTGGAAAGTCCATATCGCAACTGGTAGGACTATCCATTGAAAAGCTTGTTATATTTTTCGGTGAACTAGAACTAAGTAATAACGATGCGCAAATAGCTCACCGCTTACTGAAAGAAATCAATACCAGATTAGGCTTTTTAGAAAAAGTGGGCCTAAATTACTTAACCTTGAATAGAAAGTCCAATACCCTATCCGGCGGTGAAAGTCAACGTATTAATCTGGCAACCTCATTGGGAAGTAGTTTAGTAGGTTCCATGTACATATTAGACGAACCCAGTATTGGCTTGCATCCAAAGGACACCGAAAATCTTATAGAAGTACTTATATCATTAAGAAATCTTGGCAATACCGTTATTGTAGTAGAGCATGATGAGGATATTATGAAAGCCGCTGATGAAGTCATAGATATTGGCCCCGAGGCAGGCACTCACGGTGGTCATGTGGTAGCACAAGGCCCACTTGATAAGGTTTTAAAATCTACCTCGCTCACGGCTAGTTATCTTAATGGCACTAAGGAAATTAAAATTCCATCCGAACGTCGTACCTCGAAAAATCATATTCAAATAAAAGGTTGCAGAGCGCATAACCTTAAAAATATTAATGTAACCTTTCCCCTGGACATGCTGACTGTAGTAACTGGTGTTTCCGGTAGCGGTAAAAGTACACTGGTAAAAAAGTTATTATATCCAATTATCTTAAAGGAAGTAGGTGGCTATGGGGAAAAAGCGGGTCAGTTTACGGCGGTAGAGGGGAAATACAGCCATATTAAGCATGTAGAGTTTGTAGACCAAAACCCAATTGGAAGGTCCTCTCGATCTAATCCTGTGACCTATATAAAGGCATATGATGATATTCGCAACCTCTATGCTTCCCAAAAGTTAAGTAAAATAAGAAATTACCAGGCAAAACACTTTTCTTTTAATGTGGATGGAGGCCGATGTGAAAAATGTAAAGGAGAAGGGGAAATCACTGTAGAAATGCAGTTTATGGCAGACGTGCATTTAGAATGTGATACCTGTGGAGGCAAACGTTTCAAAAAAGATGTTTTGGAAGTATCCTTCAATAATTCCAACATTGATGATGTCCTTAATATGACTATTGATGATGCCATTTTATTCTTTAAAACCGGGGAACAAACAAAAATTGTTAAGAAACTACAGCCATTACAGGATGTAGGTTTGGGTTATGTTACCTTGGGACAATCTTCCTCTACCCTATCTGGTGGTGAAGCACAGCGCATAAAATTAGCATCATTCTTAGTAAAAGGAACAACAAAGGACAAGGCGCTCTTTATTTTTGATGAACCAACAACAGGACTTCATTTTCACGATATTCAAAAATTGTTGACCTCTTTCAATGCACTTATCAAAAAAGGACATTCTATTGTCGTAATAGAACATAATATTGAGTTGATAAAATGCGCTGATTATGTTATTGACCTTGGACCGGGAGGTGGCGAAAACGGCGGACAATTACTCGCGGAAGGCACACCTGAGGAAGTCGCTAAAAACAAAAAATCGTTTACTGCGAAGTATTTAAAGGAGAAGTTAAACTAACTTATTGGTTAAAAATAATAGCTCGTACTCTTAATTCTTTAATCTTTAAATATTTGGAAATCAATTAATTGTATTAATTTGATATTTTTTGGCACGCTGTTTGGTACTAGGTAAGAGAATGTGAATAGTTACATTCAGAATTTAAAACCTTATATCATGAAAAATTTAGTACTCCTTTTTACGGCGATGCTTTTAGGCACCACAGGTGTTGTTGCCAAAAGTACAATAGAAGATAAGGTTGCAACACGCAATGCTTATTATAACAACAACACTTTCATTTTTGTTGAGAACGGCATTACGTTTTCAGTTTTCCCAGATGGTGAGTTCGATTTTTATATCGAAAATCAAGTTATAGGAAGAAGAAACGGGATTACGTTTAATTCTGGCTTTGATTATAGCCCTTTTGCTCAGTATGATGATTACGGAGCGGTTATACAAGTAGAAAACGTACCTATCTTTTACGATTTCTACGGACGTGTAAATCAAATTGGAGATGTAGATATCCGTTACAGGAACGGAAGAGTTAGAAGATTGGGTGGTATGACCGTGTTTTATAATAACAGCGGGTTTTTTAATCATCATGTTGGTTTCATTAATGTATTTAACAGACACTATGTTTACCGACCGTTTCATAGATGGTTCGCAAGACCAGCCTTAGGATTTAGCTTTGTATTGAACAGACCTTATAGAAGATTCTATACACCAATTAGATATACCTACTATAATCCGTATAGAAACAATTTTAGAAGGTCTTATGTGCAAATTGGAAGAGAACATAGATATAACAGAGTTCGTAGAGAAAGAGCTAATATTTATAGAAACGATAAGAGAGTAGCGGTACGCAATAATTCTTTTAGAAGCAATAGAGGTGTAGCCAAAAGAAATAATTCCAACAGAGGAAATACCATCTCCAAAAGGAATAATGACTTTAGAAATGGTAGAAGTGTTGCTTCCAATAGTACTACACGTACTAACAGAAACAACAATGCTACAAGAGGTACCGCCGCTACCAAAAGAAGTTCAAGTACGGTAAAACGTGGAAATAATAACACGGTAAGAGGTAATCAAGGAAGAACGGTTACCAAAAGAGAGGTAACTAGGACTCCTAGAAGTACAACGGTAAAAAGAAGTACTACTACGTATAAGAAGCCTACTAGCAGAAATACTAACGTACGTAGCAGTCAAGGCAGAACACAAAGAGCTGTTGCACAAAATAGAACACAAAGAAGTTCTAATACTAGAGCTACAAGCAAAGCTCCTTCTAGATCGCGATCTACGGTAAGTAAAAGCACAAGATCAAGAACGGTAAGTAAAGCTCCTAGTAGAAGTAGAAATAGTAATTCAAGGTCAGCAACTACAAGAAGTAGTAGAAGACAATAAAGATAGTTTTTAGGTTGGTTAGTTGTTTAGCCCCGTAGTGGATTCGTTCACTACGGGGCTTTTTTAGTGAGCGTCTATTTTTGTAAATTCAAAAATAGCAACTCGAATTAGCCTTAGGCGCAGTCGAATTGTCTTTTTAAATTAAATAATGGTTTGATTAATAATCACTTCTCTCAGAAATCAATCTCGAACAACTTCCCGAACTTTTTAGGTAGTTTACATTTGATTTGGAATTGTTCTTGGGTAAAGGGATGTATAAATGAGAGCATACTGGCATGCAGGTACAATCCTTTTCCTTTTAGCACCAAATTATCTAAAGCATAAACCGCATCACCCAAAATAGGGTTTCCAAGTTTTAATAGGTGTTTACGTAGTTGATGCCTTCTTCCCGTCTTAGGCTCTAGTTTTACTAAATTTAAATAATCAAACCTTTTTGATGGTACAACTTGTAGCACCTCAAAATCGGACACGGCCACTTTATCTTCTACAGGAAAAGATAGTGTGCCCCTACCATTCATTTGTTTTATGGTAACTGCATGATAAGTTTTCTGTATTTTCTTCTCTTCAAACAGTTTATTCAAAAGAATAATACTTCTATTCGTTTTGCCCACTAATAAAAGTCCCGTCGTGGGGTAATCCAATCGATGCACTGGTTTTGGTATTACCGCGTCAGATGCTTTACTAGGAATAAGGTTTTGAGCCAAGGCATTGGAAACGGTTTTAAAGCTGTTACCACTAACCAATATTCCAGCAGGTTTGTTGATAAGGGCCAAATAATCATCCTCATAGACTACCTCTAAATTTAAGATAAACTTCTTCTTTACAACATTTTTAGTGGATGCTATTAATTCAATTTTCTCCCCGCCTTTGATAAAGGTAGCTGTCCTGCCAATAGCCCCGTTAACCAAGATTAGCTCCTTTTTAATAGCTTTTTTTAAGGCGGACTTAGTCCCTAGTAAATCAAAGATTCCTACGCCATATTCTTGTAAGCGCAACGGAAATTCTAGAACTGGAACCACATGAGTAGCTATAACTTGTAGCATTTATTTTTTAAGAAATTTTGAAATCACCCCGTAGACATCTTCAGATATTCTAAATCGATATAAAATAAAGGCATACATAAGAACAAGTACAACACTCTTTATTATAATATTGAAGATAGGGTGAAATGATAACTGCAAATAATAAAAGGTAGCCCCGAGTACCAGTAATAAACAAAATACTTTTACAGTTTCTCTAGTAAAAGGAGAAATCTGAAATTTTAGCTTCACATAGTATAGCTTTAGGCAGTTGTATACAAAAAATGCAGAAAAACTAGCTATGGCAGCACCGTTTAAACCATATGCAGGAATTAACCAAAGATTTAGACCAATGGCCATAAGTGCGAGAAAAACCCCAAAGAACAATATAGAACGGTAGTAGTCCGAGTTATAGAGAATAGAATTGTTATTCCCTAAAAGAGAATCAAAAACTTTAGCTAATCCTATCCAAAAAACAATGAAGAATCCACCAGAATAACCATCCGGTAATAGTTTATATAAATCATTTAAATTCAATACGATAAGAAGAAACAGGAAGCCAGAAACAATGAAAAGGGTCAGTGAACTTTTCTGGTATAGCTCTTTTAAGGATATGATATCGTTTCTATTGAGATACTCCGCCGTCATAGGATAGGTTATTTGATGCATAGCTCTAGCCGGTACAGCTATGGAAACGGCAATAAAACCGGCAACACCATAATAAGCAACATTTGCTATGGGCAAGAAATTATTAAGCATTACTTTATCTATTTCCATCAATACTATAGCAGTGGAACCACCTAAAATTATGAGTGCGCTGTACTTAACGATATCCCGCCAATTAGCGGGTATATTCCATATCAATTTTGGCATACGCAATCTATATGCATACCACTTCATGACAAGCATTCGAAGTATATAACTGAGCACTATCGCATTAATAAAAAATTCTATCCCGATATAATTCAAAACAAACAATAGAAGAAGAATAGATTGACAGACCCTACAAAAAATCTCCTTCATAAAATTTCCGAAAACAGATTTCATACGAACGCGCACCCAAGCATAAAACACTTCAAAATAGGCCATAGCTAGGCCTATCAAAAATATATGCCAAACATAGTTTCTAACGATAGGGTTTTCTCTAGCCAATAAAGCACCAATGCTTTCATTGGCTATAAAACTGAGAAAGGCAATGGGGACTATAAGTACCAATGGTAATAAAAGCATCATAGTTAAAAAACCATCCTGAGCTTTATCTTCTTTAAAACTACTATAAAATTTCACCAAACTATTTGGAATCCCAAATGCCAAAATAGGCATTAGAACAGCAGAAACGGACAATACAACTTGGACGAGTCCGTAACTCTCTGGTTGCATAAATTTTGTATATAAAATAAGAGTATTCACTGCACCAATAGCAAAGCCAATATAGGTGACTATAGTATTGTTCAATGACTGTTTTAATACGATTCCCATTAAAGATACTCGGCTAATTTTCTGGTAAGTTCCCTTCTACTATACTGAGCAACATTTACAGATGTTACGTTTAATTCTTGTTTTTGGTATTGTTGAAACCAGTTTAAAAGTACGTTTTTCAATTGAAAATGTGCTTTGTAATCAAATATTGCTCCGGTTTTGGTCTCGGCTACTAATTTTGAAACTTCCCAATGCTCTGGGCCTACCCCCAAAATTGGGCGCTTAGCCGCCATATATTCAAATAATTTGCCGGGAATAATACCTATGGTTTCTGGAGCATCTATTTCAGCAAGCAAAAGTACTTGTGCGCTTTGTTGATAGGAAATCGCCTCATCATGTTTCACGTAACCCACAATATCCAAATGATTTTCCAAACCATACGCCTTTAAAGATTTTAACACATCTTCACTAAGAACACCTATAAAACGGAGCTCTAAAGCGTCCTTAAAAGCACTATATTCTTTTACCAATTCCGACAACACCTTCCAGAAATTTTCAGGATTTCTTGCAGATAACATAGAACCTATATGAGCAATGGTAAACTTCTTATCTAATTGAACGTTCTCTGAAATAACGCTGTCATAACCATTAGTGATAACATGAATAGGACTGCGGGTTAATTGTTGAAACTCATTCTTTGTTGTTTGGCTCGTAACAATGATTTTATCAGCATTATTTAATACTAAGGACTCCAATTCCTTATGCCTATTTTCAGCGATGCGGCTAAGCTTAAGTTTTTTATGATACCCTATCGATGTCCAAGGGTCTCTAAAATCAGCCAGCCAAGTTACATTTTTAAATTCCTTTAGGTAATGTCCAATAAGATGCACACTATGTGGCGGACCAGTGGTTATAATGCTAGATATACCTTCTTTATCAATAACATCGTACAAAAATTTTATCGAAGGTTTTACCCAATATTTACGAGCATCCGGAATAAAGAAGTTTCCGCGAACCCACAGCATAAATTGTTCTGCAACAGATTGATTTTTTTGCTGTATTATTCCGGAGCTTATGCGTTTTGTTTTTTTTGAAGATAGTACACTTGCGAAGCGATACGGTTCCCAAATAGGATGTTTGTAAATAGTAACATCATCGGGGATATCACTCTCAAAACTATCATCTACAAGTGGGTAACTGGGGTTTTCCGGAATATAAACCACGGGATCAATTCCAAAATCGCGCAAATATTTTACGAACTTTAACCAGCGTTGTACGCCAGGACCGCCTGCTGGTGGCCAGTAATAGGTAATGACCAATACCTTTTTCATTATGACTTTTCCTCCCTTCTAGTTCTCCAAAAAGAAAAACCAATTCCGCCTAGAAGTACAAGCGCTAACAAAATAGTGCTTGCCAAGGTAATTTGGCTACCTAGCTGTACCACCTTAGGTTCAAACTTAAATTCAATAGTATGTTCACCTGCAGGAATTTTCAATGCCCTTAGCACATAGTTAACTTTAAAATGGTCTTTTAGTTCCCCATCTATATACGCATTCCAACCATTGTCGTAGTACATTTCAGAAAAAACAGCAACTCCCGCATTTGCATTAGTGGCAGAATAGATAAGGTGATTGGGTTCATAATCTGTTAAACGGATAGTCGCAAGAGAATCTAATTGATAATCATATCTATTTATATTTTTAAATTTTTCTGTGTTTACTACCGCGTTCCGTTTCGTATCTAAACTATCTAGCGCTTTAATCTCTTCATCTGCAGAAGTTACTTGTAACAAATTCTTTACAAACCAAGCGTTACCATTGGCATTAGGGTTTTCAATAGGAAATTTGGCGCCCTCTTCATTTTCGCGTACCACATACTTTATATTTAGCATGTTAAAAACAGATAGGTTTCCATTATAAATATGAAAATCAAACAAATCTTGCATTCCCGCAGGTTTTGCAGCATGATAACCTGTTATGGCATTATGAAAATACGCTGTTTTGGCAGAATCAAAACCATCTGTTTGGTCAAAAACTCTGAATTGGCCATCATCCTTTAAAATTTGTTTATCTGCCGTAGTTTTTTGAAATGGTTCTAACATTCTTCGTTTAGAAACAAAGTTGTCTTTATTAACATATCTTAAGTTTACTCCTACAAGGTCAAAGACAATTAATGCGCCCAAAGCTATAATCAACAAATTGGATTTTAGTTTTTGTTTCAAATACAACCATAACAATACTGCCACAGCCAACACATAACCTAAAGAGCGCAACAAATCGCTTGTATAGACCGCTTTACGGTCTAAGCGAAGCATCTCAGGAAGTTCTTCAAGTCCTGTCATTCTTAAATTAGCATCAGCAGCACCAACAAAACTAAAAGTACCTTTGAATACAAACAACAAGAGTCCAAGTCCTAACACTGTACCTGTAGCGTATTTAAGTGCATTCAGCTTATCTGCTTTTGGCACCTTACTCTTGAATAACTTCTTTAAAGCTAACATCGCTAATATAGGTACGCACAATTCTAAAATAACCTGTATGGAAGATACTGCTCTAAACTTGTCATATAAAGGAAAATAATCGATCATAAAATCGGTAAGCGTACTGAAATTCTTTCCCCATGATAATACCAGAGACATGAGTGTTCCAAAGAGTAACCACCATTTGTGCTTTCCCTTCACCAAAAACAATCCTAGTGCAAAAAGGAAGAAAATGATTGCTCCGATATAAGCAGGACCCGATACCCCAGGCTGTTTACCCCAGTATAAAGGAATACCGCTCACAAAATCTAGTGCACTTGATCTAGGTAATCCTTTATCAACTAAATAATTAAAGGATTTTGAATCCTCGCCCAGGTTTTCCTGACTGGCACCACCGAACAATCTTGGAACAAAAAGATTTAAAGACTCCGTAATACCATAGCTCCATTGTGTAATATACCCTTTACTTAAACCTCCCGTATTATTCTTAGGGGAACCATCTGGGTTAATGGTAAGTTCACTTTTACCACGGGTACTCCAGTCTGCATATTCTTTTGTAGCCATTAGACCTGTAGCATTGGTTGCAATACCAATCAATACGGCAATTAACAATAATGCAACCGAAGTGAAATAATGTTTAAGTTCTTTCCGTTTTATAGCATCTATAAGGTAGACAATACCAAGTATTACGACCAATAACATAAAATAGTAGGTCATTTGATAGTGATTGGCAACAATTTCGAGTGCCATAGCTACTGCGGTAAGTAGAAATCCCCAGAGGTATTTTTTTCTAAAAACTAGCACTATACCAGCCAAAAGTAGCGGCAAATAACCCAATGCATGAGCCTTGGCGTTATGACCTGCACCTATGATGATAATTAAATAGGTAGAAAAACCAAATGCCAACGCACCAACTATTGCTAACCTGTAATCTACCTTTAAACAACACAATAGAATATAAAATCCGATAAGGTATAAGAATAGATAATCTGCCGGTCTTGGTAAAAAACGAAGGGTACGGTCTAATTGTTTTATGTAATTATGAGGATAATTGGCACCGAGTTGATAAGTGGGCATGCCACCAAAGGCACTATTGGTCCAATAGGGTTCAGAATCCGTCTTTTTACGGAAGTCGTTCTGCTCCTTGGCCATTCCCGTATATTGCGCAATATCGTGTTGATATATTACTTTACCTTGAAGTACTGGATGGAAATAAGAAACTGCTGCAAGAATAAAAAAAACAGTTACAAAAAAATGAATCAAAAAGAATTTTAAGCCTTTCTTCATGTTGATTAGCGGAGATTGGTTAGACAAAGATAACTAGTCTAGTTCTTCGAAATCAATATACTCCCCTACTTTTTCAGATTCATCTTTTCTCTTTGAAGATTTTTTGTTGATTATAACATCTCCCGCATCCGACTTATAGGAATTAGCCTGCTGTTCAAAACCTTCGAAAGCTTGTTTAAAATGCGACTCGGTTTTCTTTGCTGCGTAGTTAATTATTTTGGGAGCAAATAGTCTTGCCAATATTTTAAGCAAGTAATATCCCAAAAGAATAATCAATATTGTTTTTAAAAAAGCCATTATTTATGAATGATATATATCAAAAATACAATTATCACGTTGTAATACTAGATTCTAAGTATTAAAATAATTATAAAGTCGTACCACATGGGTAAACCCTTTTACATCAAAAGAGTTTCAAGTTCTATTTTATTTCTTTTGTGCATTATACCATTGGCCATGAAAAGTCAATATACAGATGTAATCAATTCAAATAGACCAGGTCTTTCTGTAAGCGCCTATGCTGTGGGGAAAAATGTGATACAAGCCGAGCTAGGTTTGTTCTACGAACAAAGCGACCATACCCTATTAAACACACAATCGGATATATGGGGAACAGATATTTCCTTGAGGTACGGATTATTGTTCGAAAGGTTAGAATTGAATTACGAGGGAAGTTTCCAGGACCAAGAAATCCTATTTTCGAATTTTAATACTACCGAAAAAAGAACGGATTTCTCAAGAAATAGATTAGGTCTAAAATTTTTGATCTACGATCCTTTTAAGAATCCTGAAAAAAACAAACCTAATTTATATAGTTGGAGAGCTAATAATAAATTTCAACTAAAAAACCTCCTTCCTGCAGTTTCTATATATGCAGGTGCAAATTTTGTATTGGGTGAAAACCCCTACTACCCTGGTGAAGCAGCAATTTCTCCGAGAGTTATGCTAGCTACGCAAAGTAGACTAACACCAAGGTTCGTTATGATAACTAATTTGGCCTATGACCGAATTGGAACAGATTCACCAGAAATGAGTTATATCATTTCACTATCCCACGCGTTTAGAAATCCTAAATGGAGTGCTTTTATAGAGCATCAAGGAATTGAAAGTGATCGTTATTCAGATGTGTTGGTTAGAGGTGGTATTGCTCATTTATTAAATGAACGTTTACAAGTAGATTTCAATTTAGGTGCTAGCTTTAAAAATACACCTTCAAGAGTGTTTGTAAGCGCTGGAGGTTCTTATCGTTTTGATTTCCACAAAGATAGTTTAGTACCTATAGAAGATCAAGATGCAGATGAAAATGGCGGAGCCATTGAAAAGAACGCCATGAAAAAAAACAAAAAGAAAAAAAGAAAAAACAAAGGTAGTGGTGCTGAAGATATTGATTTAGGACCTTCTAAAAAACAACTTCGAAAATTAAAGAAGGCCAAAAAGAATAAGAAAAAAGATTCTGGCGAAATAGAATTCTAGATTAGCATCTCAATACATTTTTTGTACTAGTGCTATTTTTAAGTGTTGATTAATATCCCTAATATTGATGGCTCTAAAAACCATCGATGATTACTATAAAAGAGGTTTCCTCCAAATCAGATTTAAAGAAATTTGTAACCTTTCCTTTTTTACTCTACAAAGATTCTAAATATTGGGTACCTCCTATAATTAATGACGAATTGGAGTCTTTTGACAAGACAAAAAATCCCGTTTTTAAAGATGCCGAAGCCTGGTTCTTTCTAGCATACGAAAATAATAAGATCGTTGGGCGTGTTGCAGCAATTATTAATAGATTGGAAGTAAATCAACAAAACGTAAAAAAAATGCGATTTGGTTGGTTCGACTTTGTGGACAACACTAGTGTTTCTGAGGCTTTACTTCAAAAAGTAAGCGAAATAGGGAGTGCCAATTCGTTAGAATATATGGAAGGTCCAGTCGGATTTTCCAATTTGGACAAAGTAGGTGTTCTGGTAGAAGGTTTTGATCATATTGGCACTATGATTACATGGTACAACCACCCGTACTATAAGGATCATTACGAGCGTTTGGGTTTTGTGAAAGAGAAGGAATATATGGAGAATAAATTTCCAGCAGGGAATGCAGATCCCAAATTGTTCACTAAATTAAATAGTCTTATTAAACGGAGGTATGGCTTAAGTGAATTGAATTTCACAAAGACAAAAGAAGTACTACCCTTAGCAGATGAGATGTTTGACCTTTTCAATAAAACATATGCAAGTTTATCCTCATTTGTGCCCATTACAGAAATACAAAAGGCCTACTTTAAAAAGAAATACATCAGTTTTATAAATCCTGAATATATTAAGTTTATTAAGGACAAAGAGGAAAAGCTTGTGGCCTTCGCCATAGTTATGCCATCATTCTCTGAGGCTTTACAAAAAGCTAAAGGTAAACTCTTTCCTTTTGGCTTATTTCATTTATTAAATGCAAAAAAGAATAGTAAGGATGTTATTTTTTACTTGATAGGCATAGACCCAGAATATCAAAATAAAGGCGTAACGGCAATAATTTTTAATGAGTATCATAAGACGTTTACCGAAAAAGGGATAGAAATGTGTTACAGGACACCTGAACTAGAAGAGAACCTAGCGATAAAACAGATGTGGAAGCATTTTGATCCAGTAATTTACAAGAGGCGAAGAACGTACCGAAAAAATTTATAAGCAAACTACTTCAAGTGGTGTTCTACCCTTTGGAGGTGCCAATAAAGAAAGCCCGAACAGTTGTCGGGCTTTCTTTATGATTTCTAAAAATATTGCTTACTCACCCATTGCTGCGGCAACTGCGGCAGATAGTCTTTTGTATGTGCCGTTTTCCAATCTTTCCCGTATTGCAGAAAATGCTGCTAAAGTCTCATTGATATCTTCCATTGTGTGGGTGGCCGTAGGAATCATTCGTAATAAAATAAGTCCTTTCGGTATTACAGGGTACACAACTATAGAACAGAAAATACCATAATTTTCTCGTAAGTCCTTTACTAAAGCCATGGCTTCCGGTATACTACCATTTAAATAGACGGGCGTTACACAACTTGTAGTACTTCCAATATCAAAACCTTTAGCCTTTAATCCGTTTTGCAGTGCGTTTACGTTTTCCCAGAGCTTTGCTTTAAGTTCTGGTTGGGTACGCAACATATCTAACCTTTTTAAAGCTCCCTTAACGTATAGCATAGGCAGCGACTTTGCGAACATTTGCGAACGCAGGTTATATTTTAAATAATCTATTATTTCTTTATCGGCCGCTAGGAACGCTCCAATACTAGCCATTGATTTTGCGAAGGTTGCAAAGTAGACATCAATATCATCTTGGATTCCTTGCTCCTCTCCAGCGCCAGCACCCGTTTTACCTAATGTTCCAAAACCATGGGCATCATCAACCAATAGCCTAAAATTGTACTTTTTCTTAAGTGCAACTATTTCTTTCAGTTTACCTTGCTCTCCACGCATTCCAAAAACACCCTCAGAAATAACCAGAATACCTCCTCCGGTCTGTTCAGCCATTTTTACAGCTCGCTCCAAATTAACTTCCAAGCTTTCAATATCATTATGCTTAAAGGTAAACCGTTTCCCCATATGAAGGCGCACACCGTCTATGATACAAGCATGGCAATCTACATCATAAACAATAATATCATCTTTAGACACTAGTGCATCTATAGCAGACATAATGCCTTGATAACCAAAATTCAACAGATAGGCAGATTCTTTACTAACAAAGTCTGCACATTCTTGTTCTAGTTGCTCATGGAATTTCGTATGACCACTCATCATTCTTGCACCCATAGGATAGGCAGAACCATACTCCGCGGCTGCCTCCCCATCAATTTTCTTAATCTCCGGAAGGTTAGCAAGACCTAGATAATCGTTAATACTCCAAGTGATTACGTCTTTTCCTTGAAATTTCATTCTATTGGAAATCGGTCCTTCCAACTTTGGAAATACAAAATATCCCTCTGCCTGCGAAGCCCACTTACCTAATGGTCCTTTATTCGCTATAATTCTATCAAATAAATCTGTCATTGCCTACATTTTGTTCTGAATGCAAAAGTAAAAATTTTTAGGTTGCATTCATAAATTATTTATAACATGAAAAAGCGGGTAAAAAACCCGCTTTTTAAGTAAATAAGTTAATCGTATTATTTTACGAATTGAATCTCTTGAGTTTCCTCTACAGGATTAGTTTCTAAGAAACCTTGGTCTTCCATCCACTGATCACTATATATTTTGCTCATGTATCTAGAACCATGATCTGGGAAGATTACGACCACATTACTATTCTCATCAAAAGTATTTAACTCGTTCAACTGCTTCAAAGCTTGCATTACCGCACCACTTGTATAACCAACAAAAATACCTTCGGTTCTAGAAACCTCTCTTGCGGTATGGGCACTTTCTGCATCGGTTACCTTAATGAATTCGTCTATGATCTTGAAATCAGTAGCACCGGGAATCAAATTTTTCCCTAAACCTTCTATTCTGTAAGGATATATTTCATTAGTATCCAAAGCACCGGTCTCGTGATACTTTTTTAAGACCGACCCATAAGCGTCGACTCCAATTACCCTAATGTTAGGATTTTGTTCCTTTAAAAAACGGGCTGTTCCAGAAATTGTACCACCAGTACCGCTACACGCCACAAAATGCGTTATTTGACCAGCTGTTTGCTCCCAGATTTCTGGCCCTGTAGATTTGTAATGAGCATCCATGTTCAACTCATTAAAATATTGGTTGATATAAATAGAACCTTTCGTCTCTTGGTGTAAGCGTTTAGCAACTTCATAGTAAGACCTTGGGTCATCTGCACTAACATGGGCAGGGCATACGTACACCTTAGCTCCCATAGACCTGAGCATGTCTATCTTATCTTTGGAGGATTTTGAACTTACCGCCAAAATACAATCATAACCCTTTATAATACTGGCCATTGCAATACTAAAACCAGTATTTCCAGAAGTAGTCTCTATAATGGTACTACCTTCCGTTAAAATTCCTTTGCGCTCTGCCTCCGTTATTATGTGCAGGGCAATACGGTCTTTTGCAGAGTGTCCTGGATTAAAAGCTTCTACTTTTGCGTAAAAATTACCGCTAAAACCCTTAGTTATTTTATTAAGTTTCACTAACGGAGTATCGCCTACTAGCTCTAAGATATTGTTATAAGCCTTTATCTCATTCTTCATAAGGGGAATCTAATTTTAAGGATTTCCGAACTAAATTTTACGTCAGAAAATCGATACAAAACTACCATTTTTTTTCAACTAGGGCGTTTTACCCTCTAAATCTAATAAAAAAGCATATTCTTTAGCTACTTCCTTAAGGGATTCAAACCTGCCGGAAGCACCACCATGGCCTGCATCCATATTAATATTAAAAAGTAACAACTTATCATCTGTCTTCATATCCCTTAACTTAGAAACCCATTTGGCAGGTTCAAAATATTGCACTTGAGAATCATATAGCCCTGTAGTTACCAGCATATTAGGATAGTTCTGTTGTTGCACATTATCATAGGGAGAATAAGACTTCATATATTCATAATAGTCCTTTTCATTAGGGTTACCCCATTCATCGTACTCTCCCGTTGTAAGCGGAATGGTATCATCTAACATTGTAGTCACCACGTCAACAAAAGGTACCGCGGCAATAATACCATTATAAAGTTGGGGAGCCATATTTACAATTGCTCCCATTAGCAAACCCCCTGCTGAACCCCCAGATGCGTATAAATGTTCTGGACTAGTCATTTTTTGGTCAATCAAAAATTGAGAACAGTCCACAAAATCGGTAAAAGTATTTTTCTTATGTAGTAACTTACCGTCTTCGTACCAAGGTCTGCCCAAATATTCGCCACCACGAACGTGGGCAATCGCATATACGAATCCCCTATCCAATAGACTTAAACGAATTGAGGAGAATGATGGGTCTATAGTATACCCATAAGAGCCATAGGCGTATTGTAAAATAGGTGTATCGGAATTTAATGTCGTATTCTTATGATATATCAGTGACATTGGTACTTTAACACCGTCCCGAGCAGTTGCCCAAATACGTTTTTCTATATAATTCTCTTTAAAAAATTGTCCACCTAGCACCTGTTGCTCCTTCTTAATGTCTTTTTCCTTTGTACGCATATTGAAGTCAATAACAGAACTAGGCGTTCTCAAAGAGTTATAACCATAACGTAATATTTGGGTATCAAAATCTGGGTTTGCACTTGTATAAGCTGTATAAGTCTGACTTTCAAATGGCAAGTAATATTCTAAAGAGCCATCCCATTTAACTATTTTAATTTGACTTAATCCGTTCTCCCTCTCCGTAAGTACATAATAATCCTTAAAAATATCCATATACTCTAGAAGAACATCTTTCCTGTGTGCAATGAAGTCTTTCCAGTTCACTGATTGGGTTGCCGTTTCCGACGTTTTCATCAATTTAAAATTGGTAGCACCATCTTTATTGGTTAAAATATAGAAACTATCCCTGTAGTGCGATATAGAATACTCCAAGCCTCTTTCTCGCTTGGAAAAAAGTTCAAAAGTACCATCTGGTTGGTCACTAGGTAAAATTTGATATTCCGAAGTTAATGTACTCGATGAACCTATTACAATATACTTTTTCGATTTTGTGCGATAAACATATGTGGTAAAAGTATCGTCCTTTTCGTGGAAAACCAACTCGTCATCAGATGAAGGTGTACCCAATCTATGCTTGTAAATTTTATCCGACCTTAGAGTAACCGTATCATTTTTAGTGTAGAACAAAGTCTGGTTATCATTGGCCCAAACGCCGCCACCAGTTGTATTCTCTATTACATCATCAAAGACTTCTCCTGTTTCAAGATTCTTAAAGCGAATTGTATACTGTCTACGACTAACTTTATCTACACCGCAGGCTGCTATTTTATTGTTGGGACTTATTGAAATACCACCTATTTTGAAATAATCGGAACCAATTGCCATTTCATTTCCATCAAACATCACCTCTTTAGGAGACTCAAGATTCTTTTTATGCCTTGCATATATAGGGTATTCCTTTCCTGTTTCGTATTGTGTTTGGTACCAATACCCATTTAACTTATAAGGTACTGAGGAATCATCCTCCTTTATCCTACCCTTCATCTCATCAAAAAGTGCTGCTTGAAACGCCTTGGTATGAGCCGTAAGTTTATTGTAATATTCATTCTCTTGATTCAAATAAGAAAGTACTTCGGCATCCTCTCTATCATTTAACCAGTAATAATTATCTATCCTTACATCACCATGAAATACAAGTTCTTTGGCAATTTTTTTTGCTACGGGAGGGTCTATTTTGGGCATCTTATCTCTTTGTTCATCTTTACAAGCAGCGGCAAAAATAATACATACTAGGAGAAGTATTCTTTGTAATGCTCTTTGATTCATAACGTAAATTCAAATTCTGGCAATTTAGTACTTTTGTACGATAGGAAATAGAAAACAGATACAATGTTTGGAGACATGATGGGAATGATGGGTAAATTAAAAGAGACCCAACAGAAAGTAGAAGACACTAAAAAACGCATGGATACGGTGCTTTTGGATGAAAAGTCATCGGATGACTTATTGCAAGTTGTTATTACTGCGAACAGAGAGCTGAAACAAATCACTATTTCGGATGACTTACTACAGGACAAGGAACAATTGGAGGACTATCTCTTATTAACCTTGAACAAGGCGATAGAGAAAGCAACTAAGGTAAACGAAACCGAGCTCGCTGCAGTAGCCAAGGAAGGCATGCCCAATATTCCGGGAATGGATTCGTTATTTAAGTAACCATTACACTTAATAATCATGAAAAAAGTATTTTTTTTATTGCTACTACCTTTATTCTTTTCGGCTCAAGCTCCTATTGAGGTAGCTAGCGATACAAGTTGGGAATATAATCTTGAGAAGGCATTAAAATTGGCGCGGAAGAATGACAAAAACATTCTTATTTATTTTACCGGGAGCGATTGGTGTCCTCCATGTAAAATGCTAAAAAAGGATTTTTTTGAAACACCACAGTTTACCGAAGTATCCAAAAATTATATCACCTTATACATAGATATGCCAAGAAATCAGGACCTTCTTTCCAAGGAGCAGATGAAGCATAATAAAGAAGTTGTGGCATCCTATAACAAGAAAGGCGTATTCCCCTTACTTAAAATCATTAGCAATAAAGGAAAAACCTTAGATGAATATTCGGGATATGCTATGAATGGCGACGTTCGCTATCATGTACAACTTCTTGAAAAAAATAAGTAAACTACTTCGGGACAAGCCTGAAAAGTATTCGTAGGAAATGAACATTTAATTCCGAGGTAAGCTTATGGTTATCAAAACCTTTGGCCGTGTCAATAAAAAAGGCTTTCCTTATCGGAAAGCCTTTTCATTTTAGGGAACTTTGGGGGGATTAATTATTAATTAATCTAAACTCAGTTCTTCTATTTACAGCGTGCTCTCTTTCTGTACATGTAACACCTTCTCTACACCTGTTCTTTACTTTGTTCTCACCGTATCCATTAGCAACTAAAAGACTAGAATTAACACCTTTGGTGATTAAATAATCTGCAACCGCTTTTGCACGTCTTTCAGACAAATCCTGATTAGAACCAGAGTTACCTCTAACATCTGTATGTGAAGCAATTTCTAATTTAACACCAGGGTTTTGTTGTAAAACTGGCATTAATCTAGTGTCTATTATTCTTTTTGCATCAGCAGTTAAAGAAGCACTACCTAAATTCCAATTGATAGGTAAAGCCTGGTATTCAACTAAAGAACATTCTACTTCTTTCCAAGTAGTAAGCCCTCCTTTTTCCTTTAAAACCTCTTTAGAAACTGTTTTAGTAACTGCAGGAATAGTTTCTTCTACAGTGTAAGCATCTTTGTCCAATACTGTTTTAGTGATGGTTTTGTATTCCGCAGGAATAATCTCTTCCACTACCCTAGCAGGTTCTAATAAAACTCTTTTGGTGTAAGAAGCATTCTTTGAACCAATCGGTGTTTTAGAGGTGGACGCATCCGCTCCTAGAACTTCGGTACTGACAGTAGTAAATTCTGCAGGATACCCTTTATAACACCAATACCTACAGTCATCAGGATTACCAGAGGCACAATCCGGTGCAGCAGCTCCTAATTCCCATTGGGCGTAAGCTGGTTTAATTTCTATTGTTTCCGAGCTAGGTCTAAAATTAGCCGGTGTTATACGCAAGGTGTTTCCACCTTCTTTGGAAACGTACGTCACCGTTTCTGTTCCCCATTTTTCCGGAATAACAGTTAGTTTCTTCCCGGCCGCCTTTACCTCAACTCTTTCCGTAATAGTTTTAAAAGTCGCAGGAATCGTTTTTAAAACCTTGTAAGCTGGTTTTACTGTTAAGGTCACTGTTTCATTAACATAAACGTCCGGAGTCGTACAACGAACATAACATTTACCAGGTTCAGGGTTTTCAGGTAAGTCTTGGGCCATTGTTATGGCTGCTGTCATAAATGCAAATACAAATAATACTTTTTTCATAATGGTTGATATTTATAATTTATTAGTGTACCTATAGGAAACCTAACTTTGGAAAAAGTCACAATAAATTTTTAAAAAAAATAAAACAGCTCTATTTATAGTAATAATTAGAATACTTATCTTTAAAAGAAAACTGCTAAAATATGGTTGAAATAAAAAAGACAAAACCGAATGAGTTTCAATTTTTAGTTAAATCGGAAACAGGAAACATACTGCTGGAGAGTGTTCCTTTTTCAGATAAGAGGACCGTTGAATCTACCATAAAAAAACTTTGTATATCCAACGCTTCAAATAAATATGTTGAACGCAAAACTAATTTTGAGGGTAAGTTTTTATTCAATCTTAAAAATGAAGAGGGTACTATTATTGGCAGTAGTGGTTTTTATGGTTCGGAGGCAGGAATGGAAAACGGCATAAAAAATCTAAAAAGCAGCCTTTAGGCAAACTGATTCCGAATATATGTTATAAGTGCTGTAAGGTCTCTAAAATATAATTGTGCATTGCATCCGTATAATCCATATGGGTGACCATTCTAAGCTTACCCTGTCCCATACTAATAATATGAATATCCAAGCTTCGCAGTTTTTCTGTAAATGCATCGCTGGAAATATTATCCTCGTCTATCTCAAAAATAATAATATTGGTTTCTATGGGTTCTACTTTTTTAACATAACTTACAGTCTCTAATGCAAGCCCTATTTCTAAGGCTTTTTTATGGTCTTCAGAAAGGCGCGCAATATGCTCATCTAATGCAAATATTCCCGCAGCAGCCAAAAATCCGGATTGACGCATCCCTCCTCCTAAAATTTTTCTAATACGAAGTGCCTGATGAATAGTATCCTTATCCCCTACCAAAACAGAACCTACTGGGCAACCCAAGCCCTTACTTAAACAAACGCTAATAGTATCGAACAAAGCACCATATTGTTCAGCAGTTTCTTCTTTGGCCACTAAAGCGTTCCATAGGCGTGCGCCGTCTAAATGATACTTTAGATTGTGTTTCTCACAGACTGCCTTAATCCGTTCCAGTTCTTTAAAATCCCAACAAGCACCACCTCCTTTATTCGTTGTATTTTCGATACATACCAGTTTAGACAATGGACTATGATAGAAATCTGGCGGGTTGATGGCATGCTCTACCTGTGTGGCGGTCATCATACCTCGATAACCATCTACCAACCTACAAGAAACCCCACTATTAAAGCTTACACCACCACCTTCGTAATTAAAAACATGTGCATATTTATCGCAAATAAGCTGTTCTCCTGGCTGCGTGTGTAACTTTATGGCTGTTTGGTTGGTCATTGTACCGCTTGGAAAGAAAAGAGCGGCCTCCATACCAAACATCTCAGCAACTTTTTCCTCCAAAGCATTTACGGAAGGGTCCTCTTTAAAAACATCATCACCAACTTTTGCACTCAATATGGCATCCATCATTCCTTTTGATGGCTTCGTAACAGTATCGCTAATTAAATTTACTTTCATTCAATAAGGTAATGTAGATTTAATGACTTAATGAAAACAATCCATTCCAATAGGTGAACCATCTGGTAATTTTGGAGCAGCAATAACCTCAAAATCATCAGGATGCTCGTAAAATCCATTTATTCTTCTAACCATCTCCATGGCATTAGTGTTATTAGCTTTTGCCATTAGCTTGACTTTCAGATGCCTTAATTGCGCATTAGCTATTGCATTAACCTGAGGGTGGACCTTATCATGAATCGCTAAATTCATTAGGTGAAACAATATTCTATAATTTATACTATGTTGTACTTCTTGGAGGTAAGCATCTTTGTGATCTTTAAATAGGGTGTTAGCTGCCAATTCATTGAACACCTCTTCTAGTCCAATATTATCAGGTTCTAAAGCTTTCTGCTGAATTAGTCGTGAGGCTCTTTCTGGATGAAGTAGCAAACCTAATGTCATATCCGCAGCGGTTTCAGGCGCAGAAAGGGCATCAAAAGAAACCCCGGTCTTTCCGTTTATGGATTCCCTTGTTCTTCCATAGCCGAAAGCTCTAGGTGGAAATAGCGCTAGCTTTTCTCTAGGAATGGCAATCTCATCAGCGTCCAAAGTTCTTAACACTACCTTCAACGCTTTTTCCTGGTTTGATTTATCGACTGTACGGACCACCTCTTGCCCATCTCCCTTTACAGCATAATTATATTCTAAACCGCCAATAATTTTAGTAACACCTTCTGTCTGATACCTATGGAAAAAGTATAACGGCACAAAAACATCCTCTAAAACAGAATTAGGCTCATTCGTTTTAATATTATCAATAGAGAAGTTTTTGATAGCAGTGCTTCTAACTTGAAGCATAGCATCCAACTCTTCACTTATATCCTTTCCATTATCCCAGAGATGTGCCAAAACGTGAGCACTACCTTGTGGCCGAGCATCTTGATCCGTAATATACCGTAATCCTTTGTCCTTGGCGCGTTCTAGTATTTCATTCAGTGCTTTTTCTTCTTCAACACCCGCTGGAAAAGACGAATAAGAATAGGCTATGGTAACCTTGTCCCAATCTCCAATACCTATGGCATAGGCGTTGGAGAAATCAATTTCCCCATTGGACACCGAAAACTGGGGATGTGGATAATCCATCACCGATGCTCTGTTATTGGTGCTAGCGGCATAATTATGGGCAAATCCTAAGGTATGTCCAATTTCATGGGCAGAGAGTTGGCGTATTCTTGCTATGGCCAAATCCAACATAGGTTTATGATTATCATCACGCTCGGCAAAAGGCTTGTTCATTAAGGCCTGGGCTATTAAATAGTCCTGACGTATACGTAGGCTTCCTAAACTAACATGTCCTTTCATAATTTCACCCGTACGTGGATCCGTAATACTACTGCCATAGCTCCAGCCACGAGTGGAACGGTGCACCCATTGAATTACGTTATACCTAACGTCCATAGGGTCTGCATCATCAGGTAAAACCTTTACTTGAAAAGCATCCTTGTAACCAATAGCTTCAAAAGCTTGGTTCCACCAACGACCTCCTTCTAATAATGCAGAACGCACTGGCTCTGGTGTTCCATTATCTAAATAATAGATAATGGGTTCTACGGCTTCACTAACCGCGTCGTTAGGGTACTTCTTTTCCAGACGATGCCTTCTAATAAAGCGCTTTAAAATGGACTCTTCTACCGGAGTAGCGTAATCATAATACATAAAAGGAGATGATCCAGAACGAGGATCAAATTTTCGCTGCTTATAACCGTCATCTGGCAGTTCAATAAAAGAACAGTGTTGTGCAACAGTAATTAAATCTGAGTTAGGTGTTACCGAGTTGATGTAGTTCCCTGTGGCTTGCCCTTTAAAAGTCATTGCCATATCAAACTCCACATTCTTTGGAAACGCTTTTGTCCTTTCCAAAGCCATAGCGCTTTTGGTTTTATCCAAACTATAAGTCCCTTGTTTAGTCCTTTTTAATCGCTTAGCAACACCGTGGGCGTCTTGCATTAAAAAATCAGTAATATCAATTATATAAGTTCCGTTCTTTTCCTCTTCTATCTTAAATCCTCCTAAAATAGATTTGGCAAAAGCCTGCTCAACGGATTTACGTTCTAATTCGTTATCGGTTAAAGCTCTAAACTTTAAATTTGGTTGTACCAACAGTAATTTATTCCCAGCTTTCTTAAAATAGACCACTTGTTCGTTACCTAACTGTCCGCGATCCAAACCTATGTCGTTACTCCCAATACCACTACTTAAAGAGTATACATACAGAAATTCTTTATTAAGCTTGTCTACTTCTAAAAAAACCTTGTCCGTTTTAGCGTCATAATAAAAATCAAAAAGGCCTTGGTATTTCTTGAAATCTTTCTTTTTTTCGGAAAATTGAGCGGTAATTGTTTGAAAGGATAACAATGCAATCAGCAACATTAATACGTTTTTCATTCTAGTTGGTTTAGAAGCTAAAAATATGGAAATTATAGGAAACACTATTGAAAATATTAGAAGCACCTATGATTACATAAATTCATCAAAATAGTATAGAAATATTAGGAAATCATCAAAATGAAGTTTGTATTAATATGAATTATCCATCTCATTTCTCTATTAAAACCATTATCTTCTAGGAAAACAAAAAACTATGGGGAATATTGAAAATCAGATATTTTCATCTTACCAAAGAAATCCAGAACTATATGACGAAATTTATGATAAAGACGGTTCCATAAAAACTGTTTATCAAAAATTATTCAATCTGTACGGAGAGCACTCCATTAAGGATTATGTTAATTTAAATACCAAAGCAAAATCATCTTTTTTTAATCAAGGAATTACATTTCAGGTTTATGGAGATAATGAGACTCAAGAGAAAATTTTTCCATTTGATTTGTTTCCAAGAATTATAGACCATGAGGAATGGGATGTTATTGAAAAAGGAGCCATACAGCGCAGTAAGGCCTTAAACCTATTCTTATGGGATATCTACCATGATAAAAATATTCTGAAACAAGGTATAGTTCCCTTAGACCTTATTAGCTCTTCAGAAAATTATCTAGATCAGATGAACGGGATTGATCCTCCTGGTGGCATTTACAACCATATTTCGGGGACCGATGTCATAAAACATAGTGATGGTAAATATTATGTACTGGAAGATAATATAAGATGCCCGTCCGGAGTAAGTTATGTCATATGCAACAGAACAGCATTAAAGAGAGCATTATTCGGGGTATTTAACCATTACCAAACACACACGGTAACCAATTACGCCGAAAACCTTTTGGAACTTTTGGAATCTACAAAACCCAAAGGCGTGGATATTCCCAATTGTGTGGTGATAACACCGGGAATGTATAATTCTGCATTCTATGAACATTCCTATTTGGCGAAAACTATGGGTGTAGAATTAGTGGAAGGACGCGATTTATTTGTAGAAAATGATTTTGTTTACATGAAGACCATCAGAGGTCCCCAAAAGGTGGATGTCATCTATAGACGTATAGACGATCTTTTTCTTGACCCATTAGAATTTAAACCCGATTCCACGTTAGGTGTGCCCGGATTATTCGCCGCCTATAAGAAAGGGAACGTTACCTTAGCCAACGCACCGGGAACCGGTGTTGCCGATGATAAAGCAGTATACACCTACATGCCTGAAATAATTAAGTATTATTTGGGTGAGGAGCCCATTTTAAACAATGTACATACGTACCACTGTAGCAGACCAGATGAACTCAAGTACGTTTTAGAACATATTCACGAACTGGTTATAAAACCTGTAGACGAGGCTGGTGGTTATGGTATCTCTATCGGTAACAGGCTCACAAAAGCTGAAATAGAAACCGTTAAAAAGCAGGTGGCGGCGCATCCAAGAAAATATGTTGCTCAACCTATCATGTCACTTTCGGTACACCCAACTTATATTGATGAGAGCGAGTCTTTCGAACAACGCCATGTAGACTTAAGAACTTTTACGGTGTTAGGAAAAGATAAAGAATTTGTACTCAAAGGAGGCCTTACCCGTGTAGCGCTTCAAAAAGGAAATCTAATCGTAAACTCATCACAAGGAGGTGGGTCAAAAGATACTTGGGTATTAAAAGAGTAGTCAAAATCAGAAAGTACGTTTTAAAAATAAACTAGAAATTATAATTTTATGCTAGCAAGAGTTGCCAATAATCTTTTTTGGATGGGGCGTTATATAGAAAGGTCAGAACATATAGCCCGCTATATTAATGTTAATTATTTTTCATCGTTAGATGCCCCAAATATAAAGTCACAGAATAGACAGTTTGTTTTACGATCAATGCGCTACATGGTGGGTGACCCAGTTGCCGATGAAAATATAACATTACATGAGGAAGATGTGCTGTATCAAATAGGTTTAGACGCTAATTTTCAATACTCTATCATTAATAATGTAAAGTTTGCTCGCGAAAATGCCAATAGCGCAAGGGACTTGATTTCTACCGAACTATATGAATCCATTAATAAGTTCTATCATTTTGTGCTGAACTATCCTAAAGACCAGTTTGTAAAGAATAGTCTTCATGACTTTACGGTAAATGTCACTGAAATGACGTCTATTTTAAGGGGCAAGATAAGAGGTACACTATTACATGACTCCGTATACGCTATTATATTATTAGGAATCAATATTGAGCGTGCTACACAAATAACGCGTATCATCAATGCCAAATTTAACGATGCCCTTAAAGCACAAGGGAGTTATGGCGATAAATTTAGCAATAGCTTTGAATGGACAACATTATTGAAGTGCGCAGAATCCTATGATATGATGCGCCGTTTCTATAAAAAAACCCCTACGAGCATCTCTACACTAGAATTTTTAATATTGAATCCGAACTGTCCACGCTCCGTTATGAATTCATTGAATCAGGTATATAAGAACGTGAAGATTCTAGATCCTGGAAAAAAGTACAATAAAAAATCTACTGCCTTTCTCATTGGCCGAATAAGAGCGGAATATGAATACAAATACATAGAAGAAATTGAAAAGGATATAGAATCTTTTATAAACCATATATTACAAAGTCTTACAGAGGTAAGCAAAAAACTAGAAGAAGAGTTTTTCACCTATTAAGAACATCTGAATTAGCGTATCTTAGCCATTATGCCGAAAGAATATTCCATTACCTACAAAGCGGATAATAATTATGAGAATTGGGTTCATGATGCAAATTGGCAATTTTTAATTATTCCTCAGGAAAATGATTCCCAAGAGCTTATCGCCTTCGATTTTTTAAACTCAATAAAGGCAATTAATGAAGAATCTATTAATGGATATGGCTTTAAGACCGTTAGAGTACATCCTAAAGAAAAATTCAAGAAGATTTCTTTTGAGGCTAATTTTAAATTGATTAAAAAAGAAGTAAATCCGTTCGATTTTGAACCGGAACACGATGTATCCGCTTCTTACTCCAAATTGAATAAACTTGATTTTAAAGTCGATTTCGAACCTTTTCTAAAGAAAACCCATTTTACGACATTACCTAATCTCACCAGTTCCCTTTTTCAATTTGATGAACAACTATCCATATTCGAAAATCTAAAAAGGCTCAACGACTGGACATATATTCACATCTATTTTAAAACAGGGGTTACCAATGTGAAGACCACGCTCGATGAAATCATAAAAAAAAGACACGGCGTTTGTCAAGATTTCACACATCTCTTTTGTGCCTTGGCAAGGAAAAATGGTATCCCAGCAAGGTATGTCTCGGGTTACTTGCATCAAGGAAGTGGCTATTTTGGAGATTCACAGATGCATGCTTGGTCAGAGACTTACGTTCCTAACGTAGGCTGGGTAGGGTTTGACCCTACAAACAATCTCCTTGCTAATGACAATCACATTAAGGTTGCGCACGGTAAAGACTACGACGATTGTTCACCGTTAAAAGGTGTTATTTATTCCCAGGGTAAAAACAAAACTTCGCATTCCGTTATAGTAAGCAGTCAACAACAACAATAAAAGGCAAGTTGCCCTATTATTATTGCCAAAAAGAACATTATTTTTACGCAAAATATTTAGAAAATGCATATTACTACAGACCACTACAAAGGTCTTTTAGATCGCCTTGGTGCGTTAAGGAGGTATCTTTGACATTGATGCCAAGCTTATAGAAATCGAGAACGAGCAGGAAAAAACCTTAGCTCCAGATTTTTGGGACAATCCACAAGAGGCACAGGCGCATATGAAGTTTATCCAATCTAAGAAACAATGGGTAGATGATTATAATGACGCAAAGACTTTAGTCAATGATTTAGAAGTACTCATAGAGTTTCTGGAAGAAGGAGAGGTCTCGGAAGAAGAAGTAGACACCCAATACCAGAAGGCATTGGACGTTCTTGAAAAAATGGAGTTTAAAAATATGCTCTCCGAAGAAGGGGATGAACTCCCCGCTGTGCTTCAAATTACCGCAGGTGCAGGAGGTACGGAAAGTTGTGATTGGGCCGCAATGCTTATGCGCATGTACATGATGTGGGCAGAGAAAAATGGTTATAAGGTTAAAGAGCTTAATTATCAAGACGGAGATGTAGCTGGTATTAAAACCGTAACCTTGGAAATAGATGGGGACTTTGCCTTTGGCTGGTTAAAGGGTGAAAACGGCGTGCATAGACTGGTGCGCATCTCACCTTTTGATAGTAATGCCAAAAGACACACCTCGTTCGTATCCGTTTATGTTTATCCTTTGGTTGATGATAGTATCGAAATTGATGTAAATCCAGCAGATATTACCATCACCACGGCACGTTCTAGTGGTGCAGGTGGTCAGAATGTGAACAAGGTGGAGACTAAAGTGCAACTGGTACACCATCCATCGGGAATACAAATCTCTTGTTCAGACTCTAGAAGCCAACACGACAATAGGGCAACGGCAATGAAAATGCTAAAATCGCAATTATATGAGATAGAATTGCGCAAAAAAATGGAAGCACGGCAAGAAATAGAATCCTCAAAAATGAAAATTGAATGGGGTTCTCAAATAAGAAACTATGTTATGCATCCGTATAAGTTAGTAAAAGATGTCCGCACTGCTCATGAAACAGGTAATGTAGACGCTGTAATGGACGGTAATATAGATGCCTTTCTAAAAGCGTATCTTATGCTTATGGGGCAAAAAGACGAAGAATAAAACTATAGTAAAGAATATGATCAAAATATATCACAACCCTAGGTGTAAAAAATCCAGAGAAGGATTAGCTGCTGTAGAAAAATCTGGCAAGGAGTTTGAAGTAGTGAGGTATCTAGAAAACATTCCCTCTAAAGAAGAGTTGAGAGAAGTTATAAATTGTCTAGGTATTAAACCAGAGAGCCTGGTCCGTAAAAACGAAGCTATTTGGAAAGAAAAGTACAGAAACAGAATGCTTTCTGATGAAGAAGTATTAGACGCCATGATAACTTATCCAAAACTTATAGAAAGACCAATAGTCATTAACAATGGAACCGCCGTAATAGGTAGACCATTAGAGAACATAGAAAATTTTATTTCATAATATGTTTAATATTATTCAGCTAAGTTTAAACATATTAACAAACAATTAACCAATTGTGATTAAACCAAAGTATAATTTTACAATCTAACATTATGAAAATACTAATACAATCCAATTTAGCAAGAATCGTTTTTGCAAGCATTTTTTTGCTTGTTGGTTCAGAGTCTTTTGCTCAATTCGGGCGGGGTCAACAAGGTTTTGGAGGCAGAGGAGCTTATGGGTACGGAAGACAGCGCAGTACTATTCCACAAGCTCAAGAAGCTCCAAAGAAGGAGGAGCCTAAAACGGCAGCGCAAATAGTGGACGAGACAATGCCATCTATTACGGAAGCTATAGGGCTGAACGAATTTGAAACCGCAGTTTTGAGTTCGGTATTAAAAAAATACGTGCAGGAACGTATTGAAGCTCAAATTTTAAAATTACCTCCAGAGAAAATGAAAGAGGTATATGAAAAAATAACGGAGCGCCAAGATGAAGAACTAAGGGCCGGACTTCCTTTGGAAAAATATGAAGCGTTCGTTGAACTTCAGAAAAATGGAGTAGCCAAGACGATAAAGAACAATAAAAAGAAGAAAAAGAAACGCAAAAAAGCAAAAAGTTAACCCTATGAGAAAGATTTTTCTGTTACTCCTATTATTAAGTATTACAAGTATTTATAGTCAAAGAAAAGGAGGGAATAAAGGGCAGAGACCGAGTCCCATAGAAATAACAGGAAAAGTCATAGATCAAGAAACAAACCAACCTTTAGAATACGCCACCTTTGTACTGCAAAGTATAAGAAATCCCGACAAAATAACCGGAGGCATTACTGATATAAATGGTGTATTCAAAGTGGAAACGCCCCCAGGAAAATATAACTTAAGCATTGAATACATAGGGTACAAAACCTATGAAAGTGCTAATCAGGAAATCACTAAAAACACTGATATTGGCACTATAAAACTTCAGATTTCTGCAGCACAATTAGAAGGAGTCGAAATTATTGCGGAAAAAACTACCGTAGAAGTCAGATTAGATAAAAAAGTATATAATGTTGGTAAAGACCTCACCAATAGTGGTGCCACAATAAGTGATGCCTTGGATAATATACCCTCTGTAACTGTAGATGTTGATGGTGCTGTGGCTCTTAGGGGTAACGGTAATGTGCGCATACTCATAAATGGAAGACCTTCGGCTTTAGCAGGCTTTGGTTCAACGGATGCGCTTCGTCAGCTCCCCGCAGATGCAATAGAGAAAGTAGAGGTTATTACGAGTCCGTCAGCGCGTTACGACGCAGAAGGTACCGCAGGTATTTTGAATATTGTTTTAAAAAAAGAAAAAACCCGTGGTGTTAACGGCACAATTAATACCACTGTGGGTTTTCCCTCAGCGGCTTCGCTTACTGCTAATCTTAACTTAAGAAAAGAAAAATATAACCTCTTTACTACCTTAGGATATTCCTATCGTGAACCACCTGGAAATGGACTCGCCGACAATACTTACTTTAGTGATGCAAGTGAGTTTGATAGGATAATAGAAGAGCGAGATATCAACCGAATAAACAGCGGTTTTAATCTAAATTTAGGTGTAGAGTATTTTTTAACGGAAACCTCATCGATTACCGCAAGCGCCTTCGCTAGAACTAACGATGGAGAAGATATCACTGAAAATATTGCAACAGGATTCGTAGAAGCCGAAATAAATCGTATTGCATTACGCGTAGAAGATGAGCAAGAAGAAGAAAAAAGTGCACAATTTTCCTTGAGTTACAATAACGACTTTAATACGGAAGGACACAAACTTACCGTAGACCTGCAACTTTCCTATGACGAAGAATTTAAACCAACACCGATTACTGAAAATCAAACCTTTCCAAATACAGCTCCCATCGCAAACCTTAATATAGAAGAATTAGAGTTGCAAAATGAATATTTAGCGCAAGTAGATTATGTACTACCTATGGGAGATGCACAGTTTGAAGCAGGATACCGAGGCAATTGGGAACAATCGGATACCGATTTTTATTTGGAAGAAGAACTTGATTTAGGTTCTGGTGTTTTTGTTCCTAATGCAGGTCTCGTGAACCGATTTGTATTTAACCAGAACGTGAATTCTTTTTATACACAATATGGAGATAAGTTAGGGGCTTTTTCTTATTTAGCCGGACTTAGATTGGAAAACACCCGACTTCAAGGAGAAATTGTAGGTGCGGACGTGGCAAGTTTGCAAGAGATAGTAGGCGAGGGAATAGCTATTAATTTTGATAAGAATTATTTAGGCCTCTTCCCTACCCTAAACCTCATTTATGAACTGGCAGAAAACGAAAATTTGACCTTAGGCTACAACAGGAGAATCAACAGGCCCAGAGGTCGCTTTATTAACCCGTTCCCTTCCCAATCTAGCCGGACCAATATTTTTCAAGGAAATCCAGATTTAGACCCTGCCTTTGCAAATGCTTTTGATCTGGGATACTTGAAACGGTGGAAAAAATTAACGTTAACCTCATCTGTCTATTACCAAAAAGAAACAAATTCTTTTGAACGTGTACAGGAAGAAACGGGACAGGTAACATCAGACGGTATAGTAGTTATCCGCTCTATCCCGATTAACCTAGCAACCAACGAGCGTGTCGGTGCGGAATTGGGCTTGTTGTACAATCCTGCTAAATGGCTTCGTTTAAACGGTAGTTTCAATTTCTTTCAATTTAATTCGGAAGGAGAATTCAATGGTGTTGATTTTGGGGCAACGAACACAAGTTGGTTTTCCAGGTTTAGTTCAAAAGCAACCTTACCCGGTAAAATAGATTGGCAGACCAACGCCTTTTACCGTGGACCTACCAACAATGCACAAACTGAAAATGAAGGTATATTTACGTTGAATTTAGCTTTTAGCAAGGATATTCTTAAGGATAAAGGTACGCTGGCATTAAATGTGAGCGACCTGTTAAATTCAAGGAAAAGAATTTCTTCAACGACAACACCTTTTTTTACCTCTGAAAGTGAGTTTCAATGGAGAGAGCGTCAGTTTACACTTTCCTTTGTGTACCGCATAAACCAGAAAAAGAAACCGGAGCGAAGAGGAAACCGAGGAAACGACGAAGAAGAATTTGATGGATAAACTATAAAAGAGTACAAAACAAAAAAGAAGCCAAATTGGCTTCTTTTTTTATGCATCTCGTTGCGCTCGTTTAGCGTCTCGTTTCTCTTTAAGTAATTCTATGATATTACCTCCTAACCAATAAGGTACCACGAAGAGTAATAAAAATATCATTAACCAAAAACCAATAGTAAGTATGGTTAAAAATGCTAAAAATCCTAAATATTGGTCAAATTCGAACATATCAAAATTTTATATAATACAAAGATACCATAAACGTATTATTTTTTGCAAGCTATAAATGAAATTAATTTTAATTGATGTCAAAAAATCTACCTGAAATAATTTAATCCTTTATTTTTAGCTACTATCGTATATCTTAACTTTGTCATAGAAAAAAGTACAGTATGGAATATAGAATTGAAAAAGACACCATGGGGCAGGTAAAAGTCCCAAGTAATAAATATTGGGGCGCCCAGACAGAGCGTTCCAGAAATAACTTCAAGATAGGACCAGCAGCATCTATGCCGTTAGATATTGTATATGGTTTTGCATATTTAAAAAAAGCTGCTGCCTTTACCAATTGCGAACTTGGGGTTTTATCGGAGTCTAAACGCAATTTAATAGCACAAGTTTGTGATGAAATTTTAGCAGGAAAACATGACGACCAATTTCCATTGGTAATCTGGCAAACTGGTTCAGGGACGCAAAGTAATATGAACGTCAATGAGGTCGTTGCCAATAGAGCACATGAAATAGCTGGTCATAAAATTGGGGAAGGAGAAAAAACCATTCAACCAAATGACGATGTCAACAAATCGCAGTCGTCAAACGACACCTTCCCTACAGGTATGCATATTGCTGCATACAAGAAAATTATAGAGGTAACGATTCCAGGAGTCACGCAACTACGAAATACCCTTCAGCGTAAGAGCGAAGCATTTAATTCTGTGGTGAAAATTGGAAGGACCCATCTTATGGACGCCACTCCCCTTACCCTTGGTCAGGAATTTTCCGGTTACGTATCTCAACTAGACCATGGACTAAAGGCGCTAAAAAATACCCTCAGTCATTTAAGCGAATTAGCTTTAGGTGGAACGGCGGTAGGCACAGGTCTCAACACCCCAAAAGGTTATGACATACTCGTTGCCAAATATATTGCTGAATTCTCAGGCCTACCTTTTGTCACGGCCGAAAACAAATTTGAAGCTTTAGCAGCGCATGATGCAATAGTAGAAAGTCATGGTGCATTAAAACAATTAGCAGTTTCATTAAATAAAATAGCAAACGATATCCGTATGATGGCTTCCGGCCCACGTTCCGGGATTGGAGAAATCATAATTCCTGCCAATGAACCCGGCAGTTCTATTATGCCAGGAAAAGTAAACCCTACGCAATGTGAAGCGCTGACCATGGTCTGTGCTCAAGTAATGGGCAATGACGTGGCCATTAGCGTTGGAGGCACTCAGGGACATTACGAGTTAAATGTTTTTAAACCAATGATGGCATCTAATATTTTACAATCTGCTCAGTTAATAGGAGATGCTTGCGTTAGTTTTGAAGAGAATTGCGCGGCAGGTATTGAACCCAATAATGAGGTAATCAAAGAATTACTGAACAATTCATTGATGCTGGTAACTGCACTGAATACTAAAATTGGATACTACAAGGCCGCAGAGATTGCGAATACGGCCCATAAGAACGGTACTACATTAAAAGAGGAAGCAATTAACTTGGGTTATGTTAGTGCTGAAGACTATGATGAATGGGTTAAACCAGAAGCTATGGTAGGCAGCCTAAAATAAACGCAGACGCACAACAGCTAAAAAGCAAAAAGGGCAATCTTATAGATTGCCCTTTTCTTATATAATGGATAGTGTTACTTATTTTAAAGTGAACTGAGACGTTCCCAATAATTTAAGTTTGTCATCATATACATTTACCATGTATTGTCCTTTCTGGAAATCTCCTGCTGGTCTGTTCATATAGTCGCAGATATCCAATGACTTGTTCTCATAGTAAAAATTGGTTGCTTTACTATACGTGATAGAAGCACCGTTGTCATTAGTCTTAGAGAAACTCTCACCAAGTACGTTACCTTGGGGATCCAAGGTCTCTAAGTAAAACTCTCTATCTCCTGCCTGTGCAATAACATTATCAGCAACGGTAAAACAGATTTTAAACTTATCCGTAGCCTTTGCTCTTGAAGTAGAGACTAACTTACCACTGTTACGCTCTTTAACGGCATCAACATTTATTTTTGAAAGGTTTAAAGCGGAACCTTTCTCAACAACATCTGCCAATTGAGTGTTCTGTACTACTAAAGAATCATTGAAAACCGTTTGTTTTTCCAACTCTACATACGTACTATCTCTCTGCATGGCAATCATGCTATTAGAACGTGTAAGCGAATCAACTTGCTTTAACAACTGCTCTCTTTCTGCTTTAAGAACGCCTACTTGTCTTCTATATCTTGCCAACGAAGAAATATCAGCCTTCATTGTTTTTACAGAATCGATATATTTTGCAATGTTATCTCTTGCACTGACCAATTCCTCATTCGTAGCATTACTTTCCAAAATAGCCTTATCATATTCAGATTTTAAACTATTTAAATCGTCTACTACCAGTTCTTTCTCCTTAGTAAGAACGGTTTCCGTCTTCTTTTTGTCCTGATAAAGGCTTACGGTGTAAATAATGGTAGCTAAAAGTACAACACCAAGTAATGCTGCTAATACCTTTAATCCATTGTTATTTTTTGTTTCAGTCATAATGTACTATTTAATTAATCTTAGTTGATTTTAAATAAATGTATTTGTTTGTATCATTCTATATACGTAGCGAATAGTTTTTTAGATGTTGTAAATGTTAATTTATTGAAGCGACCTTAATTACATAGCTTAACTTTAAAGACTGAATTCGGTGCAATAATTTTTTATGATGATTAAAATAGTTCCATTCAAAACCAAATATGCTCCTGTTTTTAGAGATTTGAACCTTGCTTGGTTAAAGAAATACTTTCATGTTGAGCCAAAAGATCAGTTACTATTAGAAAATTGCCAAAAGCATATTATTGATAAAGGAGGTTATATATTCATTGCCCTTTTAAATGAACAACCCGTTGGTTGCTTCTCGCTTATGCCTACATCAACCAAGATATATGAACTTGGAAAAATGGCGGTATCCCATAAATACCAAGGCAAAAGTATAGGACAACAATTAATGGCCTTCGCTATAGCTTTTGCTCAACAACAAAACTGGGATAAAATCATCCTATATTCTAGCACAAAATTACCAACCGCGCTCTATATTTATAAAAAATACGACTTTAAGACTATTGAGCTAGAAAAAGATTTGCCCTATGCTCGAAGCGATATTAAAATGGAACTAAATTTGACTAACAATTGATAAAACAAAAAATATGAAAAAGATAGGTTTAGGTGTGATACTAATTTCAATCTTAGTATTAGGTTGTAAAGAAACGAAAAAGACTCAGTCAGAAAATACTACAGAACTATCTGAAAAAAAACCTTTAGTACAGAAGCCTAATTTAAAAATAATTCCCATCGCACATGCGACAATGGTCTTAGAATGGGAGGGTGTTACTATCTACGTGGATCCTGTAGGGGGTCCTGAAGCTTTTGTTTCTCAAAAAGACCCTGATTTAATACTAATCACTGACATTCATGGTGATCATTTTAATATGGAAACCTTACAAGGACTGAATACAATGAAGTCTAAAATTGTAGTACCACAAGCTGTCGCCGATAAAATGACCGACGAGTTTGTGCCACAACTAGACATACTCAACAACGGCGAAACGAAAGAACGTTATGAAATTACCATTGAGGCGGTACCAATGTATAACCTAAGAGCCGAAGCGCTAAAATTCCATAAAAAAGGAAGAGGTAATGGGTATGTTTTGACCAAGGGAGGGCAAAGCCTTTATTTCTCAGGAGATACCGAAGATATTCCTGAAATGAGAGCCTTAAAAAATATTGACAAAGCTTTTATCTGTATGAACCTTCCCTATACCATGACAGAAGAAAGTGCTGCTAGTGCAGTGTTAGCGTTTCAACCAAAACAAGTATACCCCTACCACTATAGGGGAAGACCTAATGTGAGTGATGTTACAAAATTTAAAAAAATAGTCAATGACGGAAACGATAACATTGAAGTAGTTCAGTTAGATTGGTATCCCAATGAGGATTACTAAAGCATAGGTAAAAGAAAACGATACTAAAAAAGCTCTTGAATTTCTCAAGAGCTTTTTTTGTTTAAAGTCGGCTATAATTATTAACGAATCAACTTCTTGTACTTAATTCGTTTTGGCATAATATCCGCTCCTAAACGTTTCTTCCTGTTTTCTTCATAATCCGAGAAGGAGCCTTCGAAGAAATAAACTTGGGAATCGCCCTCAAAAGCTAGTATGTGTGTACAGATTCTATCTAAGAACCACCTGTCGTGAGATATGACTACCGCACAACCCGCAAAGTTTTCAAGACCTTCTTCTAAGGCTCGTAAGGTATTTACATCTAGATCGTTAGTTGGCTCATCTAAAAGCAGCACATTACCTTCCTCTTTTAAGGTCATGGCCAAATGTAATCGGTTACGCTCACCACCAGAAAGCATACTTACCTTTTTATTCTGTTCACTTCCGGAGAAATTAAATCTACTTAAATAGGCTCTAGAATTTACTTGCCTACCGCCCATCATCACAAGCTCTTGTTCATCACTAAAGTTTTGCCAAATAGTTTTTTCAGGATCTATGTTAGAGTGACTTTGGTCTACATAGGCAATTTTAGCGGTATCCCCTACAACGAACTCTCCCTTGTCAGGAGTTTCTTCTCCCATTATCATCCTAAAAATAGTAGTTTTACCAGCACCATTTGGGCCAATAATACCAACGATACCCGCCTGTGGTAGATTAAAAGCTAAATCCTCGTAAAGCAATTTATCGTCATAGGCCTTACTTATACCCTTAGCTTCGATGACATTAGTACCTAATCTAGGTCCATTGGGAATATAAATTTCCAGTTTTTCATCCAGTTGTTTTTGGTCCTGGCTCATTAATTTATCATAGTTCTTAAGACGCGCCTTCTGTTTGGTCTGTCTTCCTTTTGCACCCTGTCTTACCCACTCTAATTCACGTTCCAAAGTTTTCTGTCTTTTGGAAGCCGTTTTACTTTCTTGGGCCATACGTTTAGATTTCTGGTCTAACCAAGAAGAATAGTTTCCTTTCCAAGGAATCCCTTCTCCCCTATCTAGCTCTAAAATCCAACCCGCAACATTATCTAGAAAGTATCTATCATGTGTAACAGCAATGACTGTTCCTTTATATTGTGCCAAATGATGCTCTAACCAATGTACCGATTCCGCATCCAAGTGGTTGGTGGGCTCATCTAAAAGTAAAATCTCAGGTTCTTGTAATAACAATCTACACAATGCAACCCTTCTGCGTTCCCCACCGGACAAAACACCAATTTTTTTATCCGAGTCAGGCGTTCTAAGCGCATCCATTGCAATTTCTAACTTGGTATCTAACTCCCAAGCGTTAGCGGCGTCTATCTTATCCTGTAACAAAGCTTGCTTATCCATGAGTTTCTGCATCTTATCCGCATCCTCATACACTTCTGGAAGCCCAAACATGTCATTGATTTTGTTATACTCGTCAAGAATAGCAACTGTTTCGGCCACACCTTCCTTGACCACTTCAAGAACCGTCTTATCTTCAGCAAGTTCTGGCTCTTGCTCCAAATATCCTACGTTGTAACCAGGAGAAAAAACGACATCCCCTTGAAAATTTTTATCAACTCCCGCAATTATCTTAAGTAAGGTAGATTTACCTGAACCATTAAGACCTAGAATACCAATTTTGGCTCCGTAAAAGAAGCTTAAATAAATATTCTTTAAAACAGGGGTATTCGCATTCTTATAGGTTTTAGTTAACCCGGACATGGAGAAAATGACTTTCTTATCGTCAGACATAGATGTTAGATATTAGATGTTAGATGTTAGATGTTAGATGTTAGATGTTAGATATTAGATATTAGATATTAGATTAATCTATAAAAACCATATTGTTCCAACAAGGAGATATTTAGGTTTTTAAGAAATAATCAAGGCATAAAAGATTTAGTATTGGTGTATAAACCTATGGTCTAAACTAATTTAAACTCTACCCTTGAGTGCATTGAACACCCAAGCAATGGCAAAAAAACCGATACCAACAGAGGCAAAACCCCATCCGGCTACATCATCATATCTAAAGGCTCCCAAAGCAATAAGTCCAAGACCTACTCCTATCATAATCCAAGTTGCCCATGCCAATACTGTATTCTTATTCATTCCCATATTCTCAATTTGGTTTGTGGTAACCTCAAATATCGTGAATTTAAAAAATAATACAAGATTTTTTGGATAGCTTTTATGCCTCAAATGGGAATCTTATACCAGCTTTGTTTCTAACCGTATCCAAAAGCGTGCATAAATCGCCGCTGTTCTTATGACTCCAAAGTTTACTTTCCAATAAACCCGCTTCTAAGCAGCGTTGTACTTCCTCAATTTCGTAGGTATATCCTTTGCCTATTTTACCTACATCAACATCCGCTATCTCCTCACCTCTTTGTACAGTGTACCCTGAAGTTTCATGCCATCTCCGTTTTATATAAATTGACCCCGTACTACCGGATATTTCGGCCTTCATTTCAGAATTTGAAGTTAATCCGCTGTAAAGCAAAGCCTGTGCCTGCTGATATTCAAACAACATGGAGGTCTGAATTTCAACACCAGTTTTATGAAAATTAGATTTTGCCGTGATATTATCCGGCATTCCCAGTAATATATATGCTAGAAAAATAGGATAAATTCCAATATCCAAAATAGAACCACCAGCAAGATCAGGGTTTAAAATCCTTCCCTTCTCGTCCCTATCCAAACCATAGAAAGCAAAATCAGCTTTTAAATAGCCTATGGCACCTATTTCACCATTATCCACAAGTTCCTTGACTTTTCTTATCGTTGGATTAAATCGGGTCCATAATGCTTCCATCAAAAATACCTTATGCTCTTTAGCCTTGGACAACATCTCCTGTACCTCCGCGCTGTTTATACCCAAAGGCTTCTCACAAAGCACATGCTTTTTATTGGTCATAGCCATGATACTTAACGCTGCATGTGAGGTATGCGGTGTGGCGATATAGACTACATCAATAGTATCACTTTTAAAGAGGGCCTCATAGCTTCCAAAAGCGTGCTGAGCATTATAATTTGCTGCGAACTCCTTTGCTTTTTCTAAATTTCTTGATGCTACTGCAGTAATAGCATTATCCTTTACCAAAGCCATATCCTTAGCAAAGGTATGGGCAATATTGCCTGCTCCCACAATTCCCCATCGTATCATAATAAAAGGTGTTTAAGGTTTATCCAAATGTACTCAATTTTACTCCTTATCTTTAACCTATAAATTGAAATAACAGGAATGGATATTAAGTTCAATCGAAACGAAGATGTAAATAAATTAATGCTTTCCGAGCTTAGAAAGAAACTAGCCAAAGTTGCCTTAGGAGGTGGCAAAGCTAGAATTGAAAAGCAGCATAAGCAAGGAAAAATGACGGCTCGGGAACGAATTGATTATTTGCTTGATGATAAAACTGAACGGATAGAGATTGGTGCATTCGTTGGTGAGGGTATGTATGAAGAACACGGAGGCTGCCCATCTGGTGGGGTTGTCATAAAAATGGGTTATGTTTCCGGAAAACAATGCCTAGTAGTTGCTAATGACGCTACGGTAAAAGCAGGGGCTTGGTTTCCTATTACAGCAAAAAAGAATTTAAGAGCACAAGAGATTGCCATAGAAAATAAATTACCAATCATTTACTTAGTGGACAGCGCAGGGGTTTACCTACCCATGCAAGATGAAATTTTTCCGGACAAGGAACATTTTGGTCGCATCTTTAGAAACAATGCCATTATGAGCAGTATGGGCATCACGCAGATTTCCGCTGTTATGGGTAGCTGTGTAGCGGGCGGGGCTTACCTGCCCATTATGAGCGATGAAGCTTTGATCGTAGACAAAACAGGAAGTATTTTTTTAGCTGGAAGTTATTTGGTAAAAGCTGCTATTGGTGAAAGTATAGATAATGAAACTTTGGGCGGTGCCACCACTCATTGTGAAATTAGCGGTGTAACTGATTATAAGGCCAAAGATGATGCAGCAGCACTTGACACTATAAAAAATATCATGGATAAGATTGGTGATGCTGCTAAGGCAGGGTTTAACCGCAAGGAACCTACGGCTCCAAAAAAAGACCCTAAAGATATCTATGGGATACTACCAAGTTCTAGAGCAGAACAATATGATATGATGGAAATTATAGAACGGTTGATAGATAATTCTGAATTTGAGGCCTATAAGGATGGATATGGTCAGAGTATCCTCACTGGCTACGCACGTATCAATGGTTGGGCCGTTGGGATTGTTGCCAATCAGCGTAAAGTAGTAAAGACTAAGAAAGGAGAAATGCAGTTTGGAGGGGTCATTTATTCGGACTCGGCAGATAAGGCAACACGTTTTATAGCAAATTGTAATCAGAAAAAGATTCCCCTAGTATTTCTTCAGGATGTTACCGGATTTATGGTAGGCAGTAAAAGCGAACATGGGGGTATCATAAAAGACGGAGCCAAAATGGTAAATGCGGTCAGCAATTCCGTAGTACCAAAATTTACTATTGTTATTGGTAACAGTTACGGTGCAGGAAATTACGCTATGTGCGGAAAGGCCTATGACCCTAGACTTATTATTGCATGGCCAAGTGCGGAGCTTGCGGTGATGAGCGGGAATTCTGCGGCAAAAGTACTTTTACAGATAGAAAAAGCTTCTTTGAAAAAGAAGGGCGAAACAATCACCGAGGAAAAGGAAAAAGAACTTTTTGATAAAATTAAAAAACGTTATGACCAGCAGGTATCGCCGTATTATGCTGCGGCACGCCTATGGACAGACGCTATTATAGACCCTTTGGATACTCGAAAATGGATTGCTATGGGTATAGCGGCAGCTGACCAAGCACCGATAGAAAAACAATTTAATATGGGCGTTTTACAGGTATAAATTATTCGCTTTCCAGGTTAATGTTAATCCTAGTTCTATCTAGAATTTTAACCCGTTTGATTTTCATATCCGTTGCCCTAAAAGTAATTATATCACCTTTTTGGGCCTTTAGGACATACCTACCCTGAGCATTGGCTACGGTAGATTCACCGTTCATTTCATTGGTAATAGTTGCACCGGTAACACCTCTCCCTGCAAAGAAAACAAAGCCCGAAATATTTGAATTCGCCGCTTTCTTTCCCTTAGCGACCAAAGCCTTGGAATTACGGGCGGGCTTATCTGAATAATAGGTGGAATTCAATTGATAAGCCATAGCGGATTTCTCTAATTTTTCCCACGCTGCCAGACTTGCATATTTTCTATAGGAGTGGGTATAGGTATTCGGGGCTGCCATGAGCACCAAACTGATCTTTTTTTTACCATAAATTTTTAATAGTTCTAGACTCAAAATAAAATCGTTCTTGACATAGATGTCATAGGGCGATAAGTCTACCTTAGATACACCGTTATTTTTGCCTATCGTATGAAAAATACTCTCGCCAGAAGTATTCAGATTAGTGCCTGGAAAACTCTTAAAACCGTCCTCATCATAAATATTAATACGTACCAGAAGACTATCCGAGGCATTGGAGGCTACTTCAAAAACCAAATCCTCAAGTTTTCTGAGACCTTTTTTTACTTTTATTTTTGTGGCCAGTTCTCCGCCTAAAGCGATATTATCCTTCCAATAGCCATAAATTTTCTCTCCTGTATTTTGATAACCGATATTTTCCTGAATCTCATAAGCCCCCTTATTGGTTACTACGATCTCATTAAGTTTTACTATTTCTGGCTGTAGTGCTATTTCAGGATATTCATTATAAGCGAACTGCAAATCTTTTACTGCTTGTTTAAATGTTTTATAACCGATGGAAGAAAATTGCAAAGAGTCTTTAAGGCCATAGTCCTCTTTGTTCAATTCTAAATGGAATAGCCCCTCTTCATCACTAACGGTCCCGACACCTCTATTAACGACACCAATGTTTACATAAGGCAGGAACTCCTTAGTTTTGGCATCTAGTACACGACCTTTATAATCTTGTTGTGCAATCAGTGGTATGCACGAAAGGCTGACTAAAATAATAAATAGTGCTTTCAGTATAATTTAATTTGAAACGATTGAAATTGCATTCGAAACCGTAAACAATTGCTGGTTTACGTTCTTTAGGCTTAGCTTAAATAACTTGGTCTCCTTACGTTGCGACGCACTACCGTAGTTATGGTAAATCGTTGCTTTCAGATAGGTAGGTGTTAAGCTTTTATTACCAAAATACTTTGCGTTTACTTTCCATACACCCTTAATACTATCGTCTATAAGGTACTCCTCACTGGAGAAACCTGATATCTTTTTGTCCTTGACACCCTCCGCATCCGCAAAAAGTGAATGTTCCGATTTAAAATAGTTCCCTTCTGGGTTAACGAACTGTAACTCGAACTCCGCCTCACTATCGTTCCACTCGAATACCAAGCGGGTAACATCGAACTCATCATCTAACACAAGGCTCTTCAGTTCTTTCTTGCTTAGCAAATCTTCCCCCTTTAAAGCGATAAGGTTGTTCAGCTCTCGTTCCATAATCATGTTCAAATCGTCCTCCACTCTTAAAAAACCTTCTTCTAACAAGTATCCGTATCTGGCATACATCGCAGCCGCTCTTTTATACTCCCCTATTTCACGGTAACTGTTTGCTAAGTCCATATAGGACTGTCCATAGTTGGCACGGAGGATAAAAAGTTCCTTGTAAAGCTCGTTCGCCTTTTCTAGTCTCCCCTCTTCTTGATAGTTGTAGGCCAGGGCTTTTAACGCCAAAGGATCGGAATTGAAAAGTTCTTTGTTCTCTTCGATGATACTATCAGCAAATTTCTGGTTATTCACTTCTTTTAAAAAATACTGATAGCTATCCAAAACAAAAACATAGGAGGTACCGTACTGTTCCAATCGCTCGCTGTAAATTTTCTTCGCCTCCTCTTCGGATGTACTATTTCTCAATTGCCTCAGATATTCAGGAATATTATTAGAGGTCTTAAACGCTATAGCATCATTTCCATAGCTATTGTTCCTCAGTTTGGCTTGGTCATAGTTCGCTGTGCCATTGGCACCGGGTGAGAAATTACCAGATTTGGTGTTTATTATGACAATACCTCCCTTAGCCATAGTCCCATATTTAGTTAAACCGGAATACGAAGGGATAACTGCAATTCTCTTGATATTAGATATATCGACCATAGCACACGGTAAGCTTTCAAATACCATACCGTCTACTTCATAAATTGAACCTCCTCCCCCTGCATTTCCCAGAGAATTAACTTTCCTCATAATTGTCTCCAAAAGACCCGTTCCACGATTGCACCTCGACGATACTCCTGCAAATCGATTACTGATTAAGAACGATAAATCTGGATAGATAATTTTAATATCTTTCTCATCAACAGTACGCATAGAATATCCCACAATATCCTTATCCAAAATCCCAAACATGGTTTTTATTAGATTTGGATTGGTATTGTATTCTTGAAAAAGTTCTTTTTGAGTCTTGCGCGGTTTTGTCTTTATTACCGTTACATTGTCCAGTTCCTTAATTTCAGGAACCAATATAATATTAAGGGTTCGGCTAATATCCTCCGCAAGTATTTCCACTGTCTCGAACCCTACATGGCTATATTTTAATAAAGCACCCTCATTTACTCTTAGACTGTAAAAACCATTCCCAGCGGTCTTCGTTCCATTGTCTGAATTTGATACTGAAATATTGACATCCTCAATCGGTGCAACACCGTCCGTAACCTTGCCCGTAATGATAACTTCATTTTGCTGACCCCACACCAAAGAAGTAAACAGCAATACTATGATAGTGAATCTATACATATGCAGTCTTTTTAATTCCCCACTACAGTGGACATATTAGAGACCGTAAACAATTGCTGGTTTACGTTCTTTAGGCTTAGCTTAAATAATTTGGTCTCCTTACGTTGCGACGCACTACCGTAGTTATGGTAGATAGTCGCTTTAAGGTATGTGGGTGTCAAACTTTTGTTTCCAAAATATTTGGCGTTTACTTTCCATACCCCTTTAACACTTTCATCTATTAGATATTCTTCACTGGAGAAACCGGATATTTTTTCATTCTTAATACGATCTGCATCAGCAAAGAGGGAATGTTCAGATTTGTAGTAGTTCCCCTCCGGATTTACAAACTGTAGCTCAAACTCCGCCTCACTATCGTTCCACTCGAATACCAATCGCGTACCATCGAACTCATCGTCCAACACAAGGTTCTTCAGTTCTTTCTTGCTTAGCAAATCTTCTCCCTTTAAAGCGATTAGATTGTTCAGCTCGCGCTCAATAATAATGTTCAGGTCGTCCTCCGCCCTTAGAAAACCCTCATCCAATAGATAGCCGTATCTGGCATACATTGTCGCTGCTTTTTTATACTCCCCTATTTCCCGGTAACTATTTGCTAAATCCATATAGGACTGTCCGTAATTGGCGCGGAGGATAAAAAGTTCCTTATAAAGCTCGTTCGCCTTTTCTAGTCTCCCCTCTTTTTGATAGTTGTAGGCCAAGGCTTTTAATGCCAAGGGATCGGAATTGAAAAGTTCTTTGTTCTCTTCGATGATACTATTAGCGAATTTGTCGTTTCCAAGTTCCTCTGAAAAATACTGATACGCATCGAGCATAAAATGGTAGGATATACGGTACTGACCCAATCGCTCACCGTAAATTTTCTTCGCCTCCTCTTCGGATGCACTACTTCTCAATTGCCTTAGATATTCAGGAACGTTATTCGAGATTTCCAACGCTATGGCATCGTTCTCGAAAATATTATTTCGGAGTCTAGCTAAATCATTAGGCACTTGAGAAGTGTTTTTTCCATAACTCGCATTTTTTTGGTTTATAACAATAACCCCTCCATTACCAATAAATCCATATCTTCCAGTTGCATTTAACCCCGTTATAATTGCTATACGTTCAATATTCTCTACAGCAATAAAAGTGGGAGGTTCCGTAAAGACCATACCATCTACATCAAATAGAGCCCCTCCAAAACCCACTCCTGCCGCTCCTCTGAAATATACTCTTACATCTGAAGATGCGGGGCCATTGGGAGTAGTGAAATTTGACATTCTTTCCACACGTAGTCCAGGATATCTAAATTGTAATGCCGATAAGAAATCTATGCCCCCCAGAGGCAAATCACCACCTTCAATAATTTTAATGCGATAACTTACGGATTCCTTATCGATGATTCCAAAGGCAGTATTAATTAGATTTTTGTCTAAATAATAATCTTCCCTAAGTTGTTTTTGGTTTCTTCGTGGCTTTGTCTTGGTTACCGTAACATTCTCTAACTGATTTATTTTTGGTGTCATTTTAATATTTAATCTACGACTAACATCCTCCACTAATATCTCTACGGTTTCCAACCCAACATAACTATAACGAAGTAAAGCACCTTCTTTTACATTTAAGCTGTAATAACCGTTTGCATCGGTCTTCGTTCCATTGTCTGAATTTGATACTGAAATATTGACATCCTCAATCGGTGCAACACCGTCCGTAACCTTGCCCGTAATGATAATTTTATTTTGCTGTGCTTGGACAACCGTTACTAAAAGAAAGAGTACATAAAATTTTTTTTTCATAATTCTGTTTAATTGGCTACCACAGTGGACATATTAGAGACCGTAAATAATTGTTGGTTTACGTTTTTCAGACTCAACTTAAAGACTTTTGTTTCTTTACGTTGCGATGCACTACCGAAGTTATGGTAGATAGTTGCTTTCAGATACGTCGGGGTAAGGCTTTTGTTGCCAAAGTATTTCACATTTACTTGCCATACACCCTTAATACTATCGTCTATAAGGTACTCCTCACTGGAGAAACCGGATATCTTTTTGTTCTTGACACCCTCAGCATCCGCAAAAAGTGAATGTTCCGCTTTAAAATAGTTCCCTTCCGGGTTTACGAACTGTAACTCGAACTCCGCTTCACTATCGTTCCACTCGAAAACTAAACGGGTACCATCGAACTCATCGTCTAGCACAAGGCTCTTCAGTTCTTTTTTGCTTAGCAAATCTTTCCCCTTTAAAGCGATAAGATTGTTCAGTTCCCTGTCCATAATAATCCCTAAGTCCCCTTCAGTTCTTAAGAAACCTTCTTCTAACAAGTATCCGTATCTGGCATACATCGCAGCCGCTCTTTTATACCGCCCAATTTCCTGGTAACTGTTTGCTAGGTCCATATAGGACTGTCCGTAATTAGCACGGAGGATAAACAGTTCTTTGTAAAGCTCGTTCGCCTTTTCTAGTCTCCCCTCTTCTTGATAGTTGTAGGCCAAGGCTTTTAGTGCCAAAGGGTTGGAATTGAAAAGTTCCTTGTTCTCTTCGATGATGCTATCCGCTACTTTCTGGTTCTTCACTTCTTTTGAAAAATACTGATAGCTATCCAAAACAAAAACATAGGAGGTACCGTACTGTTCCAATCGCTCGCTGTAAATTTTCTTCGCCTCCTCTTCGGATGTACTATTTCTCAATTGCCTCAGATATTCAGGAATATTATTGGAAGTATCAAACGCTATAGCATCATTTCCATAGCTATTGTTCCTCAGTTTGGCTTGGTCAAAGTTAGCTGTACCATTGGCACCGGGTGCGAAATTACCTGTTTTGGTGTTTATTATGACAATACCAGCGTTCGCTAGAGTTCCATATTTCACGTTACCTGCCAGGCTAGGAGAAGTTGCTATTCTTTTAATATTGGAAATATCCAACCAATAGGGGAATTCTTGGAAAATCATTCCATCAATTTCATAAATAGAAGGTGAGGCAAAATTTATCGATTGATTTCCGCGCATAGTTATCATCCAATTCCTAGGGTCAGAATTTAATTTAGAGCCGCGCGCATTAGGTATTTTACCATTGACTAAATCAATTAAGTCTATCGCGCCCGGTGGAAAATCCTCTTCATCCAACACATAAAGAGCAGTTGCAATATTTTCCTTATCCAAAATCCCAAACATGGTTTTTATTAGATTTGGATTAGTATTGTATTCTTGAAAAAGTTCTTTCTGAGTCTTGCGCGGTTTTGTCTTTGTTACCGTTACATTGTCCAGTTCGTTAATTTCAGGAACCAATATAATATTAAGGGTTCGGCTGATGTCCTCCGCAAGTATTTCCACTGTCTCGAACCCTACATGGCTATATTTTAATAAAGCACCCTCATTTACTCTTAGACTGTAAAAACCATTCCCATCGGTCTTGGTTCCATTGTCTGAATTTGATACGGAAATATTGACATCCTCAATCGGTGCAACACCGTCCGTAACCTTGCCCGTAATGATAATTTTATTTTGCTGAGCCCACACCAAAGAAGTAAACAGCAATACTATGATAGTGAATCTATACATATGCAGTCTTTTTAATTACCCACTACAGTGGACATATTTGAGACCGTAAACAGTTGCTGGTTTACGTTCTTTAGGCTTAGCTTAAATAACTTGGTTTCCTTACGTTGTGACGCACTACCGTAGTTATGGTAGATAGTCGCCTTAAGGTATGTGGGTGTCAAACTTTTGTTTCCAAAATATTTGGCGTTTACTTTCCATACCCCTTTAACACTTTCATCTATTAGATATTCTTCACTGGAGAAACCAGATATTTTTTCATTCTTAATACGATCTGCATCAGCAAAGAGGGAATGTTGGGACTTATAGTAGTTCCCCTCTGGATTTACAAACTGTAGCTCAAACTCCGCCTCACTATCGTTCCATTCGAATACCAATCGGGTACCATCGAACTCATCGTCCAACACCAAGTTCTTTAGTTCTCTTCTAGATAACAATTCTCTTCCTTTTAAAGCGATAAGATTGTTCAATTCCCTGTCCATGATAATACCTAAGTCCCCTTCAGCTCTTAAGAAACCTTCATCCAATAAATAGCCGTATCTGGCATAAATTGCCGCAGCTCTTTGATTTTCTCCAATCTCACGATAACTATTGGCCAAGTCCATATAACTCTGGGCGTAATTAGGTCTGAGACGAAAGACTTCTTTATATACTTCATTAGCTTCCTTTAGTCTGTCTTCTGCCTGATACGTATATGCCAACGCTTTTAAAGCTAGGGGATTATCATAAATGACTTGTTTATTATTTTCAATGATACCGTCCGCAAAATCAGTATTTTTCCACCTATTAGAGAAATGGTCGTAGGCGTCCAAAATATAGAAATACGAACTTCTGTATACCTTTATCTGTTCATTGTATGTGGCTATTGCCTCGGCCTCGCTTTTACTATCCATTAATTTAGAAAGGTAAATAGGTCTATCTTTTTTTAGATCCTCGCTTGTAAGTACATCCCCGTCAAACTTATTATTCCGAAGTCTTGCCAGGTCGTATGGCTTATCCGTACCAGGTTCTGGAAAATAGTTGGCTCCCTTTGTATTAATCACAATAACACCTCCATTAGCTGCACCTCCATACTTTGTAACTGCACCTAGTCCACTTATAACTGCAATACGCTCTATATTTTCTATTTGTAAAAAATTAGGAAAATCTGTAATAATCAATCCGTCAACATCATAAATGGCAGGAAAAAATCCAAGAGCCCCTCCCCGTAAGTAAACAGTAGGATTTAAAAAATCTAGACCATTTCTTTCTACCCTAACGCCTGGAAAACGATATTGTAATACCGTAGCGATATCTATACCTATGGGATTTAAATCTTTACCTTCTGCAATGCGCACCGCAAAACTAGTAACATCTTTATCTAAAATTCCAAATGCGGTATTTATCAAATTTTTATTGGAAGCATATTCCGCTTGTAATTGTTTCTGTGATTTCAGCACCGTTTTCTCAACGACTACCTCATCCAATTGATTTACTTCTGGAGTCAATTCAATATTTAAGATACGGGTCACATCTTCAACAACAATTTCCATAGGACGCATACTAGGATAAGCATAGGACAAAAGTTGACCTGGCCTGGCGCTTATGGTATACCTACCCTCCACATTCGTTTTAGTAACTTCCTCCGAGCCCGAAACTTTAATTTCAGCATTAACCAGAGGTGTGTCCAAATAGGTAACAACACCTTTAATGGTGTTTAATTTTTCCTGTGCAAACGAAAGTGCACTAACTGTAAAAACGAATAAGAGAACAAAGGCTTTTTTCATGGTATCGATTTTTTATTAAGATAAGAAAAAGACCACAAAAGTTATACCATCTTAAGATTTGATTAACTAAATCTTCAGCGCAATAATCTCCTTTTTAGAATTTTGACCGTCTAAATATAGCCAAACCAGCTTTTTTGTTTGTGAAGGATATCCAAAATTAGTGTAAACAGAACATAACAAAACTAATGGCTCAGCATTTAATTCATCCAAATTCCCTAAGAAATCCGCATTTATTTTCCAGCTACCCTTAAGGTCATCATATAATTCAAATTCCTCCATTGCATAACCCAAACTCACCTCCTCTTCAATTCTATTGCTATTAGCTACGCTAGTATGCTCCCAATTAAAATAACGGTTCTGAGGATTTACGAATTGCACATTGAATTCTGTTTTGGCACTACTCCATTCTACCAAAAGACGCATATTCATCTGCGTATTCTTAAAATAAGCTTCACCTACCTTAGTGACATCCAGAATATCTCGCTTTTGAAAAATTAGATTCTTAAGCTCTCTTTCCAAGGACTTCTGAATTGGGTTTACGTCCATTGCTCCGTAAGCCCCTCCATTGGCAAGCGTAACAAAGCTGTCTAACGCCCCTTGGTAATCTTTTTGCGCGAGTTGTGATTTGGCCTCTGTAAAAAAGGGTTGCAACGCTGTTGGTTTATCGGTATTCAGTTGACTATTCAGGGTTTGTACGGCGTCATAATTTTCCAAATAGCGCATGGATAATTCCACCAATCTCAAGTAAGATTCTTTTGTGGCATTCTTCTCCCAAAGGTTAGATATGATCCTTGCAGCTAATTTGGTGTCCCTATCCTTAAAAAAATGAAAGGCATCTAGATAAAATGAGTCGTTATCCTCGTTAAAGTTTCGTAAGGTTAGGTATTTTAAGTATGCCTCACTCATATCCGTATACGCTTCCAATGCTTTCGTAAGTGCAGATTTAACGGTACTGATTTTTGCCTCAGGGTCGTACACATTATCTTGAGCCAAGGCCGTATTTTTTGTTGCGCCACTAACCCCACCATAAGATGCCGTTTTAGTTGTTATTAAAATTACACCGTTGTTACCTGCCGAACCATATCTATTAGTAGCCGCATATCCCTTGAGCACCGTAATATCGGCTACATTGTCAGGGTTCACAAAGTTAGATGCCGCATTACTAGAACTACCAAAGGAAGAATCGTTTTGTTCCATAGGAACTCCATCAATGACAACAAGTCCATAATTATTACCCAAAATGGTGGCATTTGTTCGCATGGTCACTTGAGTAAGGTCTTCTCCCGGACCTAAATTTACACCAGAGAACCTACCCTGTACCGATTGTCTAATATCTGTCTGTATAGGTGTAATAGCTTCCGAGTCGATAGATTGTACTGCATAACCTAATGACTCCTTACTTTTAAAACCGTTTCCTGTGTTAACGACATCTTCTGAGAGGGCATTGACCCTTTGTTCCGTTACAACTACCTCATCCAAAGTAGTAACGTTGGCTTTTAAGAAAACATCTACCGTTTTATTAAAATAGCCAATAGGAACCGTCTTCATGGTTTTATTTAAACGACTGGTAATTAGAATAGAATCTCCAGGAACGGCTGGCAACGAAAACTTACCACTACTATCCGTCTTAATTATTTCATTACTTCCTATTATTCTGACTTCGATATCGTTTGCAGGAACATTATCAATATAAACAGTTCCCGTAATCTCTTTTTTATTTGGAATAGCCACTTCTGAAGAAGTAGCTATATTCTTAGGCAAAATTGCGGCAAAATCCATTAATCTACCCCGACCGACCAGGGCAGATTGTTTTAAAAACTCCTCATTCCTGTCTAACGAGCTATTGATAATGTAATTTCCCTTTTTGACAGGCAAAACCTCACCAGCGACCAATGCATTACCATCTGTAAAAAAATATACAGTAGGATTCTTAATCTTTGACGCTAAGCCCTCGTAAACAGTGGCGCCATCAGGAACCACAGCGGACAAAGTAGCTTTTATTTCACTCCAATCTCCATTACTGACTTGAAATACCTGTTCCTCAACAGCGATATCAAAAAGTAAAAGCTGTACCGTTTGATTTGGATTTCTTTGGAAAACTTTATCTAAAATTTCAAATTCTTTTTCCATGTCTCTATTCAACATAGAGAAAGAAGTATCCCAACATATGGTAATATTCTTATTTTCTTCCTGCTGGGCAGTTAAAAAATTTCCTAGAAAAATTAGTAGTATAAAAAGTCTTTTCATCTTTATCTAGTTGCCTTGGTGTTCCTTTAATCTAGGTATTAACAAAAGCGCTGTTTGTCTACCATTAACATATCTAAATCCGTCTTCGCCAAAAAAGCCAGCCTCCTCCAGCATAATACGGATATCCCTATTCCATTCCGGTATGGTAATCGTAGTATTTAATTCAATCGCATATACGGTATTGGGGTTCAGGGGGTAATTAGCACCATCATCCTTCATAACTCCGCCCTGAGAATCCCACATTCCGATAGTAGTTCCTGCAGAGTGCCCATATAGTCCCAAAGGATGTGTATAGATCGCTGGTCTTAAGCCCGCTGTTTTTGCATCCGATAGTGATTTTGCCAAAATCTCGTTACCCGTTCTTCCCTTAATCATATTAGCTATTAAAAAATCTTGTACGCGATTTCCATCCTTTAACCCATTTATCAAAAAATCAGGCGCACTTTTTTCTTCAGGCTTTAAAACATAAGCTAGTTCTTGACAATCGGTATTTAATCTTAAATAGGTAATCCCAAAATCGCAATGCACCAAATCACCCGGTACTATAACTTCATTATCAGGACGCCCTGAAAAGGAGTACAGATGACTAACGAGTTCTTCCTTTGAGCGTTGTACATCTACCGTAGGATGAAACCATGTTTCCAAACCTAAATCCGTTACTTTTTGACGCATCCACCACTCTACCTCCGTAGTGGTAGTAACTCCGGGAGTAATTACTTTTTCCGAGAAAGCTTCAGCAATGATATCATGAGTAATATCCACTAACTGATTATAAATAGCCATCTCACGTTCTGTGCGGGTTTCTATCCACCTTACCGCTAATTGCTCAGCAGAAACCACTTTTGATTGATAGTTTTTGGGCAGATTGGCTATAAATTCATCATAATCTGTCTTATCCAAACCATCCGCTATATTATGGTCTTTAGAAAAGTTAAGACCGATTTTCTTGGGGTTTCTTTCTGTAATCAATTGCATAAGTCGTTTCCACTGATCGGGTTCTTTTTCCTTATCCCAAGCGGACTTAATACTTTTTCCTACATTATACCTTGCAACCGCTAATTTTTCGATAGTATTTTTAGCTTTATCTCTGTAGAATACTAGAATAGTCCTTCTCCGTGCATTTAACCAAGTAGCGGGTAGCATAGTTTTAATTACCGGGTCCTCATTATATTCCCTAGAAATAACAATCCACATATCAATATCCGTGGTATCCATTAATTGCGGCAGTAGGTTATTAAAACGGTCTTCAAGAATTTCATCGACCACCTGAGCCCTTTCATTTTCGGGTAATATTTGTTGTGCGGAAACCTGACAAATAATAAATAGAAATATCAGTTTAATACTTTTATGCATGCTTTTAATTTTTGTATCAAAATACGGTTTTTTTAAGTACAGAAAAATAGAAGTACCTTTAAAAATCAAATATCCTTTCAACAAAATGAAACAAATCGCTTTTCTTTTTTCTATGCTCTTTCTCATAATAGGATGCTCAGGGGAAGACACCTCGGAAGAAAAAGAAAGGGAGATTATTGAAACTACTTTTGTTCCTCAAAATATACTTTTTGTTGGAAATAGTCATACAAGATTTAACCAAGGGATAGATTTTTACCTTAAAGGTTTTTTAGCCAACCTGAATCTACCTTACGAACCCTTCATTGAGCGTTCCGCATTCGACGGATTTACTCTGGACGATCATTTAGAAAACAACACGACCCTAACCAAATTGGGGTCTAAAGAATGGGATATTATAATACTTCAAGAAAATACATTTAAAGCCACTAACGATAAGCTAGGAGCCAAAGTAGGTATGGAGAACTTCAGATTTGCCATTAATAATAATTACACCAAACTCTATCTTTTTTTAACATGGGCCTACGAAGATGAACCTAGTATGTTGCCAAAAATTACGGAGACTTACGAGGAGACCAGTTCTCTTTTAAAAGCTAATGTGGTACCTGTGGGAATAGCGTTTAAAAATTTCAAGGACATAAACGGTGCTGCTATTAATCTATACAATGCTGATGGAATTCACCCTAGTATTGAGGGCTCTTTTCTTGCAGCCAGTATGTTTTATTATGCCATATACAAACAGGACCCAACTTCAAATTCATATAATGGATTGCTAGATGAAGAAACGGCACTTTTATTGAAGCAAACAGCAAAAGAGGTAATTGACTCTTACTAGTGATTACCACACCGAGAAACTATAATAGCCTTATGGTTTCTTCCCTTAATAATTTACCATTAACACTTTCTTTAAAACTAGGTAATGAAATCACTTCTTTTGGCACTTGAAACCTTTCAAGTAAACCACTTTGTTCAATTTTTTCCAAAACATCGGCTGCAACTTCTTTCCCCTCAATAATCAACACCAGTTTCTGACCTAACTTTTCATTCGATAAACCTGTAACAAAAAAGCGTTCTTGAATTAGGGTCGAAAGCAGCGATTCTATCTGCTCAGGAATTAGTTTTACACCACCTGAATTAATGATGTTATCAAATCTTCCTAACCAAAGGAACTCTGATGCCGAAATTAACCCTACAACATCATTTGTAACTATCTTTTGCTTAGCAATACGAGGCGCATCTATTACCAAACGATTACGTTTATCTGTTGAGAGAGTAAGTCCAGGTAGAGCTTTAAAAGGACGTGAACTAGTACTTAAATCTTTAACTGCATTATGATTTATTTTTCTTGCCGCTATGTGAGTTATGGTCTCCGTCATCCCATAGGTTTCATAAATTTGACAACTTTTGTCTTGCACTAGTTCTTTTAAATCTTGAGAAAAAGGAGCTCCGCCCACAATTAACGTATCAATACAATCAATAAATCCTAAAGTGTTCCGCAACTGTAGGGGCACCATGGCAGAAAAATCATATTTCTTTGTTCCATGTGTGATTGGAGTTGATGTCGGCGCAATGAAATCTATATGTAAGCCAAGAATCAAAGCTCTAACTAACAGCATTTTACCGGCAATATAAGCCATTGGCAAACAATGAAGTACAGTATCTCTGGGTCTTAAATTAAAGTAAGCTCCTGTTGCCAAAGCAGAATTGACCATATGCTCCTTTAATAGCGGAATTTTTTTCGGTATTCCCGTAGAACCTGAGGTCTTTACTATGATTTCCTGTGAGGGCAGCAACCAGTCCATTAGAAAATCGCCAAGGTTCATTTCAAATTTCGCCCCTTCCTTTACTAAACTGTAGGCGAGTTCCTTTAACTCCTCCTTGGAATAAGAAATACCATTAAGTTTAAAATCTGGATGTATATTAAAGTTGTTCAACTTCAGTTTGTTTACTAGCTTGGAACGCTTCTATGGATAATACTTTACCGGTAAGTTTTTCCTTCCAATTTCGCCATCCATATATTTGAGAAAAAATCAATAATAGAATTGGGAATACTACAAATACAGGAATTAAAACATCCCATCCTAGTATGGGTTCAGAAATATCCCTGTAAACGGAATGTGTCTGAAAAGCTGTCCAGTCCGCCGTTACCAATAAAGCAGCGGTTAAGTTGTTTGCCGCATGAAAACCAATGGCCAGTTCTAGACCATCATCCATTAGTGTAGTAATACCCAAGAAAAAACCAGTACCGATATAAAAGATTAAAATCCCATACCCCAATTTTTCAACTTCCGGATTAAGGATATGCATAAGCCCGAACAAGAGTGATGTAAAGACCAAGGGAAACCATCTATTTTTAGCCATGATTCCCAGCCCCTGCATCATATAACCTCTGATGAAATATTCCTCCATACTTGTTTGAAGTGGTATCATCACAATAGCAATTACGGCTAAAAAAAGAAACGGGATCAGTTGAAAATTATATTCGTAGTCTTCTGGCGCCAGATACATATCCAGAAAAATAAAAAGCACGGAAATAAAGGCCCACAAACCGAATGCGAACAAAACTCTTGACCAATCTGTTTTCTTTCTCGATGTAGTAAGTGATGTTAGCGACTGCTTGTGCACAAATTTAACAAACAAGAATAAAGCCGCTAACCCTATGGCAAAAGTCAATAACATAAAAAACAAGAAGGTATTGGAGCCAAGCACATTGGACATAAGGCCCAGATCCCCACTTCCTAAAACGGCCAAGGAGTCACTCTTCAAAGCTAGAGCAACTATCAAAGGAATTCCTCCCAATAATTGCCAAACAAAAAATACGGCAATGATACCGAGAACGTATCTCCATCCTTCACTTAAACCTTTATATCCTTGTTCTATGTACATAAATTTTCAATTAAATTTTCGTCCCACTCCGTAATTGGACTATAGTATAAACCGCCGTCCTTAACCTCTAGAGGGCTATCGATATTATTGGTAAATAAGGCACCAGTACCTAAACCTTGGGGTAAATTAATAGGTAACGAGGAAGTCCATTGTGCTATTGCGTTTAAACCTATGTTACTCTCTAAGGCACTAGTGACCCACCATCCTATATTATATTTTTCCGCGATGGAAATCCATTCCTGACTCCCTTTGATACCGCCCACCAAACTTGGTTTTAAAATGATGTACTGCGGCTGTACCATTTGTAGTAATTCTTCTTTTCGTGTTACATCTAATACCCCAATTAGTTCTTCATCCAAGGCAATTGGGAGTGGAGTCCGAGCACATAAATCTTTTAGTAATGGCCATTGCCCAACTTTAATGGGTTGCTCAATAGAGTGAAGATCAAGGGTTGAAAGTGTTCTCAATTTATCCAGAGCTTCAACCGTGGAAAATGCACCGTTAGCATCCACCCTTAATTCTATTTCGTCTTTATCAAAACGATTTCTTATGGATTGTAATAAGGCGATTTCCTTATCAAAATCTACCGCTCCAATTTTCATTTTAATACAAAAAAATCCTTCATTTAACTTCTGTTGGATTTGTTCGTACATAAAATCAATATCACCCATCCAAATTAACCCGTTTATGGTTATTGGTTTATAAGCATTTACAAAAGGTGTTTGAAATAATTTATAGGGATGGTCCGCATTGAGCGATAAAAATGCCTGCTCTAGACCAAATTGTATACTTGGAAAGTGTTTCAGCTCATTTAACAGCTGTTGAAGGCTAAGCGTGATGTTCTCTGAAACCCACTTTAATTTTTCCTCATAACCCGGTACATCATCATAACTTAATCCCCTGAAAAGACCACATTCTCCAACGCCGTACTTTCCCTTGTCTTCTAAAATCAAAAACCAAGTTTCCTTTGTCCTTAGCGTTCCTCGAGAAGTTCCGCTAGGTCTTTTAAAATTAAGTATATGCTTTTTATAAGTAGCTTTCATAATAAGCTCATAAATTTAGGTATATTTTAGCGGTCTAAAAGTAAAAGATGGGGTATATAAAAGGAAAAAAAGTATGGATTACCGGAGCATCCTCTGGAATTGGCGAAGCATTAACCTATAGATTAAACGAATTGGGTTGCTTACTGGTAATTTCCTCAAGAAGATTAGAAGCTTTAGAAACCGTAAAAACAAACTGTAAACACCCAGAAAATGTGACTGTTCTACCGCTAGACTTGGCCGCTTTTGACACCCATACGCTAGCATCCCAAGAAGCTGTTGACTTTTATGATGGTATCGATATTCTAGTTAATAATGGAGGTATTAGTCAACGCTCTTTGATAAAAGACACAAAATTTGAAGTTTTTCAAAAGATGATTGAAGTTAATTATCTGGGAACTATACAATTATCGAAGTCATTACTCCCACATTTTATTGCTAAAAAAAGTGGCCGTTTTGTGACTGTCACAAGCCTTATGGGCAAATTTGGCTCGCCCTACAGATCTGGGTATTGTGGTGCCAAACATGCGCTTCACGGCTTCTTTGATGTCTTACGGATGGAGCATGAAAGAGACAATATTAATGTAACCTTAGTATGTCCGGGTTTTATTAAAACGAGGGTGGCAAAGAATGCCTTAATCGGAAATGGCACCAAACAAGAGAAAGAGGATGAGGCTACAGCTAATGGAATGTCACCAAAGGATTGCGCCAATGAAATAATTAAAGCGATAGAAAAAAATAAATTTGAAGTATATATTGGTGGTAAAGAAACTTTTGGAGTTTATTTAAAACGTTTCTTTCCAAAACTACTACACCGAGTTGTTCTAAAAAGTGCGGTACGTTAAATACGTACTACTTAAAATTAAACCAGAAACGAACTCCATCAGAGGTTTTATCCGTATTTAAATTCGTTTGTAATTGATTGGCCAGCCTGTTCATTAAACGAATACCCATAGAAGAATTTGCCCGCTCCTCCGTATCTTTTGGTAAACCTACACCGTTATCCGTATATTCAAAAAAGCCTTCTCTTCCTGCTATTTTTCTAAGGTGAATATATATTTTACCATCCTCCTCATTTTGAGGAAAAGCATATTTAAAAGAATTAGAAACAAGTTCGTTCAGTATTAAGCCAAATGGTATGGCCCTATCAATATCTAGCTCTACACCTTCGGCATCTATGGTAATGTTAATGTTATGGCCTCCCTTTTTATAAACAGACTGTACACTGTTGATAAGACTCTCAATGTACCCTTGCATTTCTATCACCGATAAATCATCGTTTTGATATAGCTTTTGATGTATCAATGCCATCGCCTTTACCCTACTTTTCCCTTCCTCTAAGGCCTCAATTGCAGCTTTACTCCTGGTATTTTTAGTTTGAAGACTTAATAGACTAGAAACCATTTGTAAGTTATTTTTAACTCTGTGGTGAATTTCCTTTAACAATGAATCCTTTTCCACAAGTGAGTTTTCAATAATATGCTTCTGTTCCGCAATTAAACGCTGGTTCTTAATACTCTTTAGGTAGGCGTACACTAAACCTGCGAAACCTAATAAGGTAAAAATCAATGATATGAAAACCAGACTTATTCTTTCATCCTTGGCTGCTATATCATTCCTAGATTGTTCCAAATCCGCCTTTTGCTGCTCGATCATATCCTTGGAATACTCTACTTCTTGAGTAATGACGGCAGCTAATTGCTGGTTTCTAATATTTGACTCATTAAATTCTATAGAATCCCTAATTCTAGTATTTCTTTTTAGGTAGGTATTGGAACTTCTATAATCTCCGGTCTTATCATAATAAGAGGCATAAAGACGGTTTTTCTTAAGAATATTCTCCGTTTTAACCGGGGCTAGGTCATCACTTAAATAGTCCGTCGCCTTTTCAAAATTATTCAGGTTTAGATGACACTCCGCAATCTCCAAAGTATTTTCAACTAAATCTGAAGAAAACCTACCTGGGTTGTATTTCTTAATCGCCTCAATACTTTTCTCTAAATAAGGAATAGCTTCTTCATATTCCTTAAGCTGAACATAACATTTTCCTATATTACCTAAAATAACACCTTTAAGATGGTTTGCCTGTACAATTTGATTGTCAGATTTTACTTGGATAACATCACTGAAATAAACATCTATCAAGGCATTTGCCTTGTTGAACTGCGTTAAAGCTGTCGGTGTAGATTTATCCAACCTAAGATAATTACCAATATTATTGTTATATGCCGCCTGCGCATAAAAATCCCCATCATCTATTTCCTTTTTCTCCTCGGTCATATAATCTTTCATCGCCTTCCTATGCTGGCCTAGACTAGAATATATGTCATAGAATGCGATATTTTTCGTGATACCTAGCTCTCGCTTACGTCTTCTAACCTCTATTTGCTTTTCGTATAGTTCTAGCTTGGCATAATCAGCATCCATCAATTCCAGAATAAGCTCCTTAGTACCTAAGTCATAGGAATCGATTTCTTCATATAACTCCTTAACAATGGCAAGACTCTTTTCATAATCTCCTAAATCATAATAAAGTTGACCTTGTATCAACTTGTAATTTACTATTGCTATAGAATCTTTTGTTTTTTGAGAACTATTTAAATAAACGTTTACGGTATCCAACCAATCGTAAGCGGAATTTTGATTATACCTGTCCGGAGTACCAAAGAAAAAGGTTGACCTTAACTCGGAATTTTCAAGTTCTTGAAATTGTCCATAATAATCAGTTGCATCCAAGGAATCTTGAGCTGACCCCGTACAAAAAACAGAAAGGAGTATTACTATAAAAAGATTGGAATAAGCGTTTTTTTTCATATCATATTAAAACACAATATCAAACTTAAAGCTAATCTTTGATATTGCTAAATTTTTGTTGTTGCGCAATCATCATTAATTTATGAAGAAGTGCATCAATTTTATCTGGCTTCAACTAGTAGGTGTTCTCTTACCATAATCTAGCCTATAACCTATATACTGTCAAAAGGGTTTGAAACAAATGGTTTGTCACAACATTATAGATTTAAAACAAAAGAATTTGAATCAAAAATGAGTGCTGACACCCTATTTCTACAAAAATATTATATAAGCAATCAGGTATGAGAATATTGTTGTGTAGTGGACTTATTTTGTTGTGAAACGTTATTTTGAAGAAACCACTGGTTTTTCATCGTTATTCTGTGTATTTCGTCGATGATTTAGAGAGTTCCCTGAAGCCTATTCTAAATAAAAACCTGGCTAGTTTTGCCTTAAATAAAAAAATCACCCCAGATGAGGTGATTTTTTAATGTATTATTTAAACATTAAGAATTCATAGCTGAAATTATAAATTCCTTAAAATCTTTTGATATAGGAATCAAAGTGTTATTTATCATGATATCCTTTGAGTTTATAGCATCAATATGATCAACATTAACGATATAAGATTTATGAGCTCTATAAAACTTGTTCTTTGGAAGCTTTTCGAGATAGTCTTTAAGAGGGGATCTTACCAAAAACTTCTTATCTACCGTATTAACTTCTAGGTAAACATTATCCGCTTTTATAAATTGTATATCTCCAAACTGAATTCTGTAATAAAGATGTTGCTTTTTGACAAAGATTGAATCTTTTAATATGGAATTGGACATCGGAACATCCTCATTGACCGTTCCATTGTTTACATTACTGTTCCCTGGTTGTTTTCCATAAATAAAATTGGAAAGGGCAATTTCGATAGAAGTATACAAATCTTGCTGCTCAAAAGGCTTAACCAAATAACCGTTTGGTTTAACTGTTTTAGCGTTTTCTACGGTAGCCCTGTCGGAATTTGATGTTACAAATATGAATGGAATATCGTAATTCTCACGAATATGCTTCCCTAAATCTATTCCGGTCTTGTCAGATGCAAGAATTATATCTATTAAAACAAGATCTACCTGCTGCGTTTTTAATACTTCAACAGCCTGCTCGTAAACTATAACGTTATCTACAATCTCATAACCGATTTCCTCTAACATAGACTGCATATCGTCAGCAATGATAACATTGTCCTCGACAATAAGTATTTTAATAGGTTGCTCCAAATTTATATGTGGTTTAGATGGTTCCCTCTCAAAATTACAAAAAATAATTGTATCCTAAATAAAAGAGTAATGCCATGGCAAAAGCGCTTAGCGCTAATTTCTTTAGCTCAGGATCTAAGTTCTTAGGAGTGTCTGTATTTTTAACTTTCAAAAAATGGAAAAAAATAGGCACAAATGAGAGTAAGCATAATACCTGTTCCCAATGTTTAAAAGTTAATAACAGGAATATAGATAAGCAAAAGAAAGCGCCTAAAAGGAGTAAATAATGATACTTTTTTCCTGCTTCAAATCCTATTTTAACTATTATCGTATTTTTCCCTGATTCCTTATCTGAGTTGTAATCCCTCAGGTTATTCAAATTTAAAACGCCTACACTAAGCAATCCAATACTTGTAGCTGGTAATAGTCCCAGAAAGTAAAAGGATTTTGTAAAAAGGAATAGAGAGCCCAAAACACCTACAAGGCCAAAAAATATAAAAACAAAAATATCCCCTAGACCCTTATAACCGTAAGCAGTATCCCCAACCGTATATTTGATTGCCGCCCAAATACTTAATGCTCCCAACAAAAGAAAGGTTAACGACAAAACTAAATTCTCTCTACCAAAAGCCGTATAGATTAAAGCTACAACCAAAAGAATATTAATAATTACTGAAACAATTATACCTCTTTTTAAGGTAGCCCTAGAAAGTAGCCCACTTTGTAGCGCTCTTTTGGGCCCAACTCTGTTATGGTTGTCGGTTCCTTTAACACCGTCTCCATAATCGTTTGCAAAATTTGAAGTGATTTGAAAACCTATAGTAGTGAAAATTGCTAACCAAAAAAGTAGTGTATCACTATAACCAAGATAACCCGCTAATGCCGTACCGATTAAAATTCCTGAAATAGAAAGGGGTAGCGTCCGAGGTCTAGCGGCATTAACCCACGCGCTTAATTTGTGCACTAATAAGGATCTTCTATTTGAATTCTTTTACCCTCTTTGTACGAGGCAACAAATGCATCTTCAAAACCAATATCAACTAATTGTTTTCTAAAAGACTGTGCTTCTGCCAGCGTTTCAAAATTACCCAAAGAATAAGAGTAAAACGGATTTGTTTTTACGAACAACGTATTGGTAAGTGCCTCCGAGGCAAGTGTTACATTGTTATCCACAAAAGATTTCACCTGAACTGAATAAATCTTCTCTTTATCCAAGAATTCCTTGGCTAGATAAAATTCTTTTACCAAACTTAACTCCTCGTTCTGAACTTTTAAATTATCGATTCTTGTCTTTATCGCATCCAAACTATCTATGGAAACAAGAAGGTTGTTGTTTTGTCTGTCATAATTATTAGACATACTTAATCCGGCAGCAAGAGAACCAAAAGCAAGACCCCCTATTAAAAAAAATGCAGTGATACCGGCAAAAATATTGCGCTGAATCTTACTTTTCTTAAGCTCTTTATTCTTGAATTTGATTTGGTCTAACAAACGCTCGTTAATAATTTGAGCCTTATCAACATCCTTATGCAATTCTAATAAATCACTTTCTTCTATAAATGGCATTATCTATATCTTTTTAATGGGCCTATTTAATCCTAAAACTAACAAAAAACGGATCTTTAAACCAACTTAACTCTTTCAGTAACACAAAAATAGGGTTTATGAAATACTATCCTAGGAAATTAGTAAATAAATTTCTTATAACGCTGTTAATCAAATATTTAAGAAAAATCTTACATATTACTCACGGTCTGCAGTGATGCTAATACCGTCTCCCTCAATCGTAATTTTCCTAGCCTTATAAAGTGTTCCCAATCCTTTCTTGAAGGTCTTCTTGCTCATTTGCATCACATCTCTTATTTCTTCTGGATTTGATTTATCGTGTAACGCTAGAAATCCCCCGTTTTCTTTAAGCACTTCATATATCTTATTCGCTGCTGGCTCCAACACCCTACTTCCTAAAGGTTGTAAGGAAATATCAATTTTGTTATCCTTTCGTATTTTTTTAATGCACCCAGGGATTACATCTCCAATATTAATCGCTTTAAAAACTTCATTAAAGTATACTAAACCTTTGTGGCGCTCATTTACTATAACCTCCCAACCTAAATCGGTTTGCCTCGTAACTACCAAATCAACTTGGTCCCATTCCTTTAGTTCTAAGTGGTCATTACTTAAAAATTTATCCAATTTGTTGGAAGCAACCAGTCTTCCGCTTTTTTGGTCCAAATAACAATGTACCACATACCATTGCCCTTGCTTCATTTTATCTCGTTGCTCCCTGAAAGGGACAAGCAGATGTTTTTCTAGGCCCCATTCCATAAAAGCTCCGTATTCATTAATCTCAGCCACTTGTAAAAGACGAAATTCACCTAACATAATATCAGGCTCCAGAGTAGTAGCTACGGGTCTTTCGTCATAATCCAAATAGCAAAAAACATCTATAAATTTCCCTATTTCATAGTCGGCCGGCACATACTTATTGGGTAACAATACGTCATTACCCTCACCGTCTCCTAAAAAAAGTCCAACGCTGGTATCCCGAAGGATTTCTAATTTATTTTTTCTACCTAAATCAATCATACCGCAAAATTAAGCTTTCTATCCGTACTACTATTACAATTGGATACATCTTAAGTTGTTCAATAAAAAAAGGCCGCTCTTTTAGAAACGGCCTTTAAAAATTGTTATTGATTATCTAATAAATAGATGCTTTATTAAAGTGCTTACAAAGCATATAATACACTACTGCTCTATGCTTGTTCTTGTTAGATGAACCGTATTTATCTAAAACACTTTTAATAGCATCCATTAAATCCGAGCTATCTTTTAAGCCTAATTTTTTGATTAGGTAATTATTTTTTACCGTTTGTAATTCTTTATCATCTCCTCCAGAAACTTTCGAAGCGTCCAAATTATAAATAGATGGTCCTAAACCAATAGTAACTTTGGTAAGTAAATCCATATCCGCATTTTCACCAAATTTATCTTTGATGTCGGCTGCGTACTTCGTGATTAAATCATCTCTTTTACTCATAATTGATAGTGTCTTATTTGTTATAATTAATGGTTAACTACGTCTAAGATATAAAATGAAAGTAATCCATCAAAATTTTATTATTCTTTAACCTTGGAGTAACTATTTCTAAAAGCTGTGGCAGATCGCTAGGTTTATGGAAAGTTGCAAGTTCTTTATTTAATGACCGTTCGTCATCAGCCATGCTATACCCTACGCTATACATAGCACAAAGCGCTTTCGCATTTAACCGATGTTTGGTCTCAAAAAATCTTTCAAAGTTTTCTGAATCATCCTTACCGGGTAAAATCCTAAAGATACCTCCCCCCTCATTATTGATAAGAATAATTCTAAAATCGTTACGTATGTAGTTATTCCACAAGGCATTACTATCGTAGAAAAAACTTAAATCCCCAGTAATTAAAAGTGTTGGCGTTTTAGAATTTAAAGATGCCCCTATAGCCGTCGACGTACTACCGTCAATTCCACTAGTACCTCTATTACAGTATACCTTTATGGTGTTGTTCAATTCAAATAACTGAGTATACCTTACCGTGGAACTATTGGCCAACTGTAATTGTAAATTTTTTGGCATTTGCTTAGTGATGCTATGGAAAGCTAAAAAATCAGAAAACGGAATCTGATTCAAATAAGTATCCCGCTTCATCAGGTATTTAGACCTGATCGTATTCCATTTGTCAAAATAACCACTATAAACTATCTCATTATTTTCCTCATAGATTCTTGTTAAAAAGTCTTGAGCGGGCATTTTAAGATGTGCTGTTAAACAGAAAAATGTATCGTTCGCTTTTTTCTGTCCTACATGATAATGTTGTTTAGGAGCAAAAGAACGTAAAAAAGCTTTTATTTTTTTAGAAACAATTAGACCACCAAATGTTAAAAGTATATCTGGTTGTAATGCCTTAAAAAGAACATCCTTGTCTTTTGATAATTCAATGGGAGCAATAAGCGTGTCTATGCTGGAGAAAAAATTATGGTGATGCAGATTAGAAGTGTTTTCTGTAAGTACTATTACAGATGGGTCATCTCCTATTTTATTTAACCACTCTTGTGCTATGGTATTTGGAGGATTTACCCCAACCAAGACCATTTTCTTTTTTGCTTTTTGCCAAGCAACGACAAGCTCTTCTTTGATAATGCTCGGAGGTTCATTATTTTGATACACTTCAATTTTGGGCTGAAGGTCAGATTTATTCAAAATATCGTACAAGGGTTCCTCAAAAGGAGCATTGATATGAATTGGGGTATAATTATTAATACTGTTATGCAGTGCTTTATTGAGTTCTTGATCATTAAAGACCTGTACTTTTCTTTGTTCTTTTTCTACAGCTAATTCAGAAATCCATTCGGGTCTATACCTTTGAATCCTATCCGTTGCATGAGTCAAATCTTGCTTTAGGTTAGCACTATAACCTATATGTCTGTCAAAAACATTGTCTTGTCTTATGGTTTGTCCATCACCTACATCTATCTTATAAGAAGGTCTGTCCGCCGAAATTACTATTAATGGAATCTCACTATAAAACGCTTCTGCTACAGCCGGATAATAATTTAGTAAAGCACTACCAGAGGTACAAACAACCGCGGCAGGCTTACCGGAATACTGCGCTAAACCAAGTGCAAAAAAGGCCGCACAACGTTCATCCACAATACTATAGCAATTAAAATATGGATTTTCCGTAAAAGAAATTATTAATGGTGCATTTCTAGAACCTGGTGAAATTACAATATTCGATATTCCCTTGGCCTGACAATGTTGTGCAATAGTCTGGGCCAATGGTATTGTGGAGTATTTCATTACTTACAAAAATACGACCTGGAGGTTTTAAAACCCAATTCTAAGCCCTTTAAACCTATAAAATATTTAACATCGTACGGCTTTTGTGCACGGTTTCCTCCCACTCTTTTGTAGGGTCAGATTCCCCAGTAATACCACCACCCACATAGATTTGGGCCTTATTAGCTACAAGCTGTAAACAGCGCAGGTTAACATATAATTCCGATGCCGTAGTAAGCGTTCTGTAAGCGTTATTTTCTGTATTTCTACGGTTTGTGTTTCTTGAGTTATTTTTCTTAAAGTTAAGTTCTCCCAAATAGCCTGTATAAAAGGACCTATTGTAGCCTTCGTTTGCTAAAATAAATTTTTTAGAAGCTTGTAAAGGAAGTCCACATACAGCGGGAGTTGGATGTAACTTGTTGGTAAGTAATCCAAAATCGTCTTTTGTCATTTCACCAGAAATTTTGGTTCTCAAATGCCAAAGTTGGCCTGCTCTTACATTTTCTACTTGCGAAATATGAAGTTTCTTAGTGGAAGCCCCTAGGTTCTCCTTGATGTAATCTGTCACTAATTGCTGTTCGTCCAATTCTTTAATAGACCAAACAGGATTCTTTACTGCTTCATCATAGGCCTGTGTCCCAGCCAATGACATTGTTGTAAAATTTAACCCTCTCCTTTTTACCAATATTTCTGGAGTGGCACCTAGCCAAATGCCTACTTTGGGGTGAAACCATAAGTAACAAAAGGCATTATCGTACGTTTTAATTAGTTTCTTGAACAATGCTATTGGAGACCCCGTAAAGCTTACCTCAACCTTTCTGGATAGTACTACTTTCCTAAATTCGTTTGATTTTATCGCATCAATAGCACGTGAGACTAAATCAATATAACGAATACGCGCTACACTATCTGGTCTTAGGTTTTTAGGAACAGCATCAATATCCCGTATGTCAAAATCAAAGGCACTTTCAAGAATCCTATCAGGACTTAAGAGAATACTTGGAGAATCGTAATTAAAAGGAGCAAAAACAAAACCCGTTTCCTTAAAATCTTTAACCAAGTGTAAACTATCGTCTTTCTGAAAAACTGCCTTAAATCTATTCTCCTTTGGCTTTTTGTAGAGAACAAAAGGGAGCGACTGCTCAAATTTTTCCTTTGCGAGTGCTAAAAGTGTATTCATTTCACTACTTTTTTGGCAGTGCTATAGTAGTTAACTTACATATTGAAACCAGTTCATCGGCTTCATTAGTAATTTTAATTTCCCAAAGCTGAGTGGTCCTACCCCGGTGCACAACAATAGCTTTTGCAAAAACATATCCCTCTTTGACACTTTTTACATGATTTGCTGATATTTCAATACCACGTATGAAATATTCTTGCGCATTCAGAAAGATGTAAGAAGCCGTACTACCAACACTTTCTGCCAAAGCAACCATAGCACCTCCATGCAAAACACCGTCTGGTTGGTGCACCTTTGGGGTTACGGGCATTTTACCTACCAAAAAATTCTCACCAACATCTATATACTCAATTGCTAAGGTTTCCATCATCGTATTCTTTGATGATGCATTACATACCTCAAGAATTTTATCTTTATGATCAGTCATTTTTTTTATTGTAAAATTAAGGAATAGATTAGCAAACTCAGCAACCGCACTAATTTGAATGGAATGATTAAAAAAACCATTACGTATACCACTACTAATTCCTATGAAACCTTAAATAACATAGGTGTTAAGACCAAAAATATTTGGATAGTTTTTCATGGTTTAGGCTATTTGAGCAGGTACTTTTTAAATTATTTTAAAGAATTACCACCAGAGGAAAACTATATCATTGCTCCACAAGCACCCGCTAAGTATTACCTAAAAAATGATTTTAAACATGTGGGCGCTAGTTGGTTAACTAAAGAAGACACCGAACGGGAAACACAAAATGTAATGGCATATATTAACGCGGTAATTAGTGCAGAAAATATTGCTCCTAGACATAGATTTATTGTTTTTGGTTTCTCCCAAGGTGTTTCTATCGCAGCAAGATGGGTAGCCAACTTTCAAATACCGTGCGCTAAATTAATTTTTTATGCCGGCGGAATTCCAAACGAGCTAAAACCACAGGACTTCCTATTTCTTAACGAGCATAATACAGAAGTTGTAGGGATTGTTGGAGATTCAGATGAGTATCTTACCGCGGAGCGTATGAAGAGTGAAACCGAAAAAATGAATTCTCTATTTCAAAATAGCGCAAAACAAATTAGTTTTAAGGGAGGACATGAAGTCAAAAAAGATATTATTAATTCTTTAGCAAATTAATTATGGCTATTGTACTAGAGGATAAAAGAGTAAGATTAGAACCCCTAACATTAAAAAACTACATCCATTTAATTCCTATAGCGAAGGAAGAAAAGCTTATTCAATACTCTCCATCGGATATAGGCACTGCCGAATCCTTAAGGAAATATGTGCAAGTAGCGCTAGCGCAACAAGCAGAAGAAAAAAGCATTCCCTTTATAATATATGATAAAAAAAATAAGGCTTTTGCCGGCTGCACGAGATATATGCATATCAACAGAAAAAACAAAGTACTACATATAGGTGCAACTTGGATAGGAAAAGAATTTCAAGGAAGTGGTTTAAATGATCACATGAAATATTTAATGCTATCCCATGCTTTCAATGAAATGGGGTTTGAAAAAATAGAATTTAGGGTCGATGAGCGAAATATGGCTTCTAGGAAGGCTGTGGAAAAATTAGGATGTATCCTCGAGGGTATTTTACGCCAAGATGTATACTTGTTGGATGGCCATAAAAGAAATACTTGTTGTTATGGGCTATTAAAACAAGAATGGGAGACATTGAAAAAGTGAAGTATTACTCCTTAGCTACAACTTCTTCCGAATAATACGTTATTTTTCTAGTCTTATACGTGTTCTCTGGGCGTACTATTTGTTTAATCCAATTACCTTCTCCTTCCCTATCATATTGATAGATGTATTCTTTAGTTGTCATCTCATCACCGTTTTTGGAAACTTCCCCCACTAACATTTCATTTTCATCATAGTTATATGTAGTTCTTTTTGTGGGTACAAAGGTTTTTTCTGAACTATTGTAATCAAATTCTTGTTGTGCGACCAAAAGTCCTTTTTCATTAAAAACTTCTTCAAAAGCCTTATTAGCCTCACCTTTTAAGTATTCTTTTGTTAATACTACCTTTTGAACAGTACCGTTCTTTTTCTTTAATTGTGAAGTTCTAATAGATTTCAACGGCTCATTATTGATGAGATAGGTTACTGTATATTCCCCCTTGTATTTCTTGTATTCTATCAAAGTCTCATCTATACCGTCATTATTGGTACGTACAATTTTAACCAAATCTCCTTTATCATCGTAGTGATATACATATTGATCCAAAAATTCCTCTTCGTAGGAAATAATTTTTTCAGTAATCTTAAGATTGCTTAGGCTATCTAACTTATAGAAATGAGCAATGGAAGTTGTTGGGTCGAATACGTTATTCCTATAAGATTCTGACCTCTTTTCCGTAAGTTCATCATTTAAGTATTTGTAATATACCACGTCATAATCGGTATCGTTATATCTTGTTACCGATTTGGTCAATACCCCTTTTTTATTAAAGTCGTATTCCTCCTTGCCGTAGCTGGTACTAACCAGACATGTTTTAACACTGTCCTTTAAATCAAAATCGCCTAGGTTAAAAATTTTAACCTCCTGGGCATAAGTAATGAAAGGCAAACAAATTAAAATAAATAAAAACCGGGGGATGTAATTTTTTACCATAGCATCTAAATTACTTCAAAAACTTCAAAAGATATACCAAAAATAAAAAGGAGCGATAAATACCGCTCCTTTTTCAATGTTATTTTTAAGTGAATTACTTGACTTCTTCGAAGTCTACCCTTCGACTCCGCTCAGGACAGGCTACTTGACTTCTTCGAAGTCTACGTCTTCCACGTTATCGCCCTCAGGTGCTGCATCAGCAGTTGGCTCTCCTTGTGGAGCACCACCAGCTTGTTGCGCTTCCGCCTGTGCCTTGTACATTTCTTCTGAAGCTACTTTCCATGCTTCGTTTATTTTGTCCAATGCAGGTGTAATTACGGCCAAATCTTTGGATTCGTAAGCCGCTTTCAATTCCGTTAACGCTTCTTCAATAGGCTTCTTTTTATCATCGGAAAGCTTGTCACCGAATTCGGTCAACTGCTTTTCCGTTTGAAAAATCATTCCGTCCGCCTCATTTAACTTATCAGCAGTTTCCTTTGCCTTTTTGTCAGATTCAGCATTAGCCTCAGCTTCAGCCTTCATCTTTTGAATTTCTTCATCGGTTAAACCGGATGATGCTTCGATACGGATATCCTGTGTTTTGTTCGTAGCCTTATCCGTCGCAGAAACTTTGATGATACCATTAGCGTCAATATCAAAAGTCACTTCAATTTGAGGTGTACCTCTTTGCGCTGGTGGAATACCATCTAAATGAAAACGACCGATAGTTTTGTTATCCGACGCCATTGGGCGCTCTCCCTGTAGTACATGTATTTCAACGGAAGGTTGATTATCCGCAGCAGTAGAAAACACTTGAGATTTCTTTGTAGGAATCGTTGTGTTCGCATCTATCAACTTGGTCATTACGCTTCCCATAGTTTCGATACCCAATGATAATGGTGTTACATCCAATAAAAGTACATCCTTAACATCTCCTGTTAAAACACCACCTTGTATGGCTGCCCCAATGGCAACAACTTCATCAGGATTAACACCTTTTGACGGTTTCTTTCCAAAAAATTGCTCCACAGCTTCCTGTACTGCAGGAATTCTAGTAGAACCACCCACCAAGATAATCTCGTCAATATCACTTTTTGAAAGTCCAGCAGCTTTTAATGCAGTAGCACAAGGCTCAATGGTTCTTTTGACCAAATCCGCGATTAACTGCTCAAATTTGGCTTTTGATAATGTACGAACTAAGTGCTTTGGTCCAGAAGCCGTAGCGGTTACATAAGGTAAATTAATTTCTGTCTGTGCTGAAGAAGACAACTCTATTTTAGCTTTCTCCGCTGCCTCTCTAAGTCTTTGGAGTGCCATGGCATCTTCTCTTAAATCCATTCCTTCTTCGGATTTAAACTCATCGGCCAACCAATCAATAATTTTTTGATCCACGTCATCACCACCTAAATGGGTATCACCATCAGTAGATAATACTTCAAATACACCATCACCAAGTTCTAATATGGAAACGTCATGTGTACCTCCACCAAAATCAAAAACAACTATTTTTTGATCCGTGTCTTTTTTATCCATACCATAGGCCAAGGAGGCAGAGGTAGGTTCGTTAATAATCCTTTCTACGGTAAGACCTGCAATTTCCCCAGCTTCCTTTGTCGCTTGTCTTTGCGCATCATTAAAATAGGCTGGAACGGTAATAACCGCTCTGGAAACATCTTGACCTAAATAATCTTCTGCCGTCTTCTTCATCTTCTGAAGAATCATTGCAGAAAGTTCTTGTGGTGTATACAAACGACCGTCTATATCAACTCTTGGCGTATCGTTATCCCCCTTAACTACTTTATAAGGTACACGTTTGGCCTCTTTACTAGATTCCGAAAACTTGTTACCCATAAAACGCTTTATGGAGTATATGGTATTATGCGGATTTGTAACGGCTTGTCTTTTTGCAGGATCACCAACTTTAATTTCACCACCTTCTACAAAGGCAATGACGGATGGAGTTGTTCTTTTCCCCTCTGCATTAGGTATTACAACCGGCTCGTTTCCTTCCATAACGGAAACACAGGAGTTGGTAGTACCTAAATCTATTCCTATAATTTTACTCATTTTATATGTTTTAAAATATTAGTGCATTATTTTTAATCAGTATGTAGATGACAAACAATATGCCAAGGGAACAAAACTGACAGGATGTCATTTACGGAGTCAGTACTTGAGAATACCTTTAATCGGTTTCATGGCATTAGCAAACGTTGTACATTAGCATACAATCTGAAACCAATGTTACAAATAGAATGTATCAGTATTTTTGATATGCTTAAAATAGGCGTAGGACCTTCTAGCTCGCATACCTTGGGGCCTTGGAGAGCGGCCGAAAGATGGATTAAGGAACTAGAAAAATCAGACTCATTATCAGATGTTACCGCCGTTAAAGTACAAATGTATGGTTCCTTGTCGCTAACAGGTAAGGGACATGCAACGGATTATGCCGTTATTTTAGGACTTTTAGCAACCGATCCAGAGTACATACCAATTGATACCATTCATGAACTGGTCGCTAATGTTACACAAAAGAAAAAACTACATCTCGGCGGTAAACTGGAGATAAATTTTGATCCAAAGACAGACATTGTTTTCAATAGAAAATTTCTTCCTTATCATGCCAACGGATTAAAATTCGAAGCCAAACTAAAATCAGGTAAGAAAAAGTCTAAAAAGTATTATTCCATAGGAGGAGGTTTTGTTGTTGTAGAAGAACGCAGAAATGCCAAAAAAAAGGTAGAAGCATTTAAAACCTTTCCATTTCCTATTCAAAAAGGCAATGAACTATTACACTTCTGCGAAAAAGAAAAAAAATCTATTTCCGAAATTATATTGGAAAACGAACGCTCTTTGCGAACAGATGAAGAGATAAACCTGCAACTAAGACGTGTTTGGGACACCATGTTAGAATGCATGTACACTGGCTGCCATACAGAAGGTAAATTACCAGGAGGGTTACATGTAAAAAGGCGTGCTTTTGAAATGCATAAAAACCTTATTGGAAGCGTACCGTACAACAATCCTAATGAATGGTTAAATGCCATAAGACAGACCGAGGTTAAATTTCGGCAAATACTGCAATGGGTCAGTTGTTTTGCACTTAGTGTAAACGAAGTCAATGCTTCTCTTGGTAGAGTGGTGACCGCACCAACTAATGGAAGTGCCGGTGTAATACCTGCCGTTTTAATGTATTACTTAGTAATAGAAAACCATGCGGGTAATTTTGAACACATCAAACAATTTCTCCTAGTCGCAGGAGAAATAGGTAGTATTTTTAAAAAGGGTGCTACAATTTCTGCCGCTATGGGAGGCTGCCAGGCAGAAATAGGAGTTTCATCCGCCATGGCGGCGGGAGCACTGACAGAACTATTAGGTGGTTCCCCTGAACAAGTTTTAATGGCGGCGGAAATAGCTATGGAACATCACTTAGGTCTTACTTGTGACCCAATAGGCGGATTGGTACAGATTCCTTGCATAGAACGAAATTCCATGGGCGCTATTAAAGCGATTAATGCCGCAGAATTGGCGTTGGGCTCAGACCCTAAGGAAGCTAAGGTTCCATTGGATAAAGTAGTACAGACTATGTGGGAGACCGCAAAGGATATGAATTCTAAGTATAAAGAAACCTCAGAAGGCGGATTGGCCGTGGGTGTATTCTTAAGTGATTGTTAAACAAGAACACATTCAGTTTCTAGTCTGATTTTAAATAGGCAAGAACGTTCTGTTCTATTCTTTGCTGAATATTTTCTGTATTTGCTTTTACAAACTTTTCTCCCGTAATATTCTCATACAGCTCTATATATCTTTCTGATACCGAGGTAATATATGCATCCGACATTTCAGGAACTGTTTGCCCCTCTAGACCTTGAAAACCATTGGAAATTAACCATTGTCTAACAAATTCTTTAGATAATTGCTTTTGGGCTTCTCCCCGCTCCTGCCTTTCCGCATAACCATCGGCATAAAAATAACGTGAAGAGTCTGGGGTATGAATCTCATCGATCAACACAATTTTACCTTCTTTAGTTTTTCCGAACTCGTATTTCGTGTCCACTAGTATTAAGCCTCTATCCGCAGCAAGTTGAGTTCCACGTTCAAAAAGTGCATAAGTATACTTTTCTAGGACTGCATAATCAGCTGCCGAAACAATACCTTTTTCTAAAATAGCTTCCTTAGAAATATCTTCATCATGATCTCCCATTTCAGCTTTGGTGGCAGGTGTAATTATGGGCGTAGGAAATTTATCGTTCTCTTTCATGCCCTCCGGCATGGGAACGCCACATAACATTCTTTTTCCTGCCTTATATTCTCTAGCCGCATGTCCGGACATATATCCCCTTATAACCATTTCTACCTTAAAAGGTTCGCAATGGACCCCAACGGCCACATTAGGGTCTGGCGTCGCAGAGAGCCAATTGGGAACAATGTCAGCCGTTAGCGACATCATTTTTGTAGCAATCTGATTTAATATCTGTCCTTTAAACGGAATTCCTTTTGGCATTACTACATCAAAGGCGGAAAGTCTATCCGTAGCGATCATGACCAATACATCATTCTCCAAGGTATAAACCGCTCTAACTTTTCCTTTATAAACTTGCTTCTGGTTGGGAAAGTTGAAATTGGTATCGTAAATTGTTTGGGACATCATCAATTTAATTTTGGTGTTCTATATTTCGGTAAGCGTCAATAACCTTCTTTACCAATTTATGCCGTATGACATCTTTATCATCTAAATATACAATTTCAATACCTTCAACATTAGCCAAAACCAATAAGGCTTCCTTAAGTCCAGAAATAGTTCTTCTCGGTAAATCTATTTGTCCCGGGTCTCCAGTAATTAAAAATTGCGCATTTTTCCCCATTCTAGTAAGAAACATTTTCATTTGTGCATGGGTCGTATTCTGAGCTTCATCCAAAATCACGAATGCATTATCCAAAGTACGTCCTCTCATAAAAGCCATAGGTGCAATTTGAATGGTGCCGTTTTCAATAAAATGCGCTAATTTTTCTGCAGGTATCATATCCCTTAACGCATCATAGAGCGGTTGCATGTATGGATCTAATTTTTCCTGTAAATCCCCAGGCAAGAAACCTAAATTTTCACCTGCTTCAACTGCCGGTCTAGTTAGGATAATTCTACGAACTTGCTTTTCCTTTAAGGCTTTTACGGCCAAGGCAACCCCAGTATAGGTTTTTCCGGTTCCCGCAGGTCCTATAGCAAACACCATATCATTCTTCTTGGCAGCATCTACCAGTCGTCTTTGGTTTACCGTTTGGGCTTTTATAAGTTTACCACTAACGCCGTGCACTAAAGTCTCCCCACTATTTGCAGATGATTGATAATCCTTCGATGTATTACTCGTCAACACCCGTTCAATGCTATTTTCGTCTAATTTGTTATACTTAACGAAATGCTCTGTTAACATATCAAAACGCCTATCAAATTCCTCTAAGAGACTTTCATCCCCATAAACTTTTATTTTATTGCCCCTTGCCACAATCTTGAGCTTGGGGAAATATTTTTTTAAAAGATCTATATTCTCGTTTTGTTGGCCAAAAAACTCTCTTGGACTGATTTCGGTAAGTTCTAAAACTAGTTCGTTCAAATAGCAGAATTTAATAAGATTAAGGCCGCGTAAAGTTTAATTTCGCTAGGCTCTTTTTTTGTTTAATTTTGTACAACGAATTTAAGCAAATTTTCACTTTGCGTAGTCAAAAACATATCAACATTGCTTCATGGCAATCATTACACTAACTACTGATTTTGGACTTAAAGACCACTTTGTTGGGGTACTAAAAGGTTCTATATACAGTACTTTACCAGATGCCAAAATTGTTGATATATCCCATGACATAACTCCTTTTAACATACATGAATGCGCTTATATTTTAGAAAATTCATATCACAATTTCCCCAAAGGAACCATTCATGTAGTCGGTGTAGATTCTGAGGCTACACCAGAAAACAGACATATTGCGGTTTTAGTGGATGGTCATTATTTCATTAGTGCAAATACTGGGGTGATTGGACTTATAACTTCCGAAATGAAGCCGGAGAAAGTTATGGAAATAAATATTCCAGACCCCATTCATGGCTCTTTTCCGGTTATGAGTGTATTTGTTCAGGTAGCTTGTCATATAGCCCGAGGGGGTACCCTAGAGGTCATCGGAAAGCCTTTTTCAGAACCTAAAAGCTTACGGGAATTTGCCCCTCGTATTGTTGAGGACGGAAAAAAAATAATCGGCAGTGTAATCTATATAGATAATTATGGCAACGTGGTGACAAATATCCAAAAGCATTTATTTGAAGCCTATAGAAACGGACGGTCTTTTGAACTACAGGCAAGAAACTATAAGATTAAAGTAATATTTAATGCCTACAGTGATATCGTTGATTTCTCTCTTGATAAGGGCAAACGAAAAGGGGACGGAGATCTTTTGGCATTATTTAATTCTTCAGGGTACATAGAATTAGCAATCTATAAAAGTAATTTGGATACGGTCGGAGGGGCTTCTACCCTATTGGGAATCGATTACAGAGACACCATTATTATTGATTTTATCTAAGGCAAGAGCGGCCCGAAACATTTCAAATACACTAGTACTTAAATTGAGTTTTAAGGAGACATCTCGCCTATTAATTCAAACATGAACGTTAATAACTAAATTGATATTTTTATAGATTTTGCTCCATTTCATTGATTATAGGGTGATTTTAGACTGCAAATACATTCGCAATACTGTTAATAAGTTTGTTTCCTTTGAACAAGCATTTCAAATATCTTTGTTTTCAGCAGGGTTCTGAAAATTGCAAGTACAATTCTTACGGCAGGACCTAAATTTTCATAAAAGAAATCAAAGCATAAAGAATGAAATTCATAGTCTCTAGTACGTATCTCTTAAAGCAGCTTCAGGTTCTAGGCGGTGTTATTAACAACAGTAATACCCTGCCAATATTAGATAATTTCCTTTTTGATTTAAATAAGGATAAATTAACGGTTTCCGCATCTGACCTAGAGACAACAATGAGTTCAGTGCTAAATGTAGATTCTGATAATGAAGGAACTATCGCAGTACCTGCGCGGTTACTGTTAGAAACCCTAAAAACTTTCCCAGAGCAACCATTGACCTTTGTGGTTTCTGATAACAATACCGTTGAGATTAGTTCAAACCATGGTAAATATGCACTGGCTTATGCCGATGGCGCAGAATTTCCAAAGGCGGTTGAACTTTCAAATCCAAGTTCTACGGCACTCTTGGGTGATATTTTGGCAACGGCAATAAACAAAACGATATTCGCTGCGGGTAATGATGACCTTAGACCCGTAATGAGTGGTGTATTTTTTCAGTTCTCACCTGAAAATTTAACATTCGTTGCTACGGATGCCCATAAATTAGTTAAATACCAACGAGCGGACGTCACAGCATCGCAGGTGGCAGAATTCATTATGCCTAAAAAACCGTTAACACTACTTAAGGGTATTTTAGCCGGAAGTGAATCAGAAGTAGTGATTGAATACAATGATAGTAATGCAAAGTTCACTTTTGATGAGACGGAATTGATCTGCAGGTTGATAGATGGTAAATACCCTAACTATGAGGCGGTAATCCCAAAAGAAAATCCTAATAAATTAACCATTGCCAGAAATCAGTTTTTAAGTTCCGTAAGAAGGGTTTCTATATTTTCTAATAAGACCACACATCAAATAAGACTTAAAATAGCAGGTGCGGAACTGAACATTTCTGCTGAAGATATTGATTACTCCAATAAAGCGGAGGAGCGGTTAACTTGTAGTTATCAAGGTGATGATATGCAAATTGGATTCAACTCTAGATTTCTTACCGAAATGTTGAACAATTTAGGCTCGGACGAAGTTTCACTAGAAATGAGCTTACCGAATAGAGCGGGTATACTTACCCCAATAGATGGTTTAGACGAGGGCGAAAACGTTACTATGTTAGTAATGCCCGTGATGCTTAATAGCTAGGATACAAGTTTAAGTATATTACCTCATGTCAAGCCCACAAGGCATTTGAAGGAAAGTCAATGTTTATTTCGACACAAGCGTCGAAGCATTACTAATTTCGGTTGTCGAGTAAAAAATAAAGGGAGCCTAATAGGCTCCCTTTTTGATTTCCTATGATTAGGATATGAATTTTATTGTTCCGAAATAACTAGGGTCTTCACCATTACTAGCTTTTACGGCATTAACTATTGGCATAATTAAGGATAACATACCCGCAAGTACGAGTAAAAGAATACCTATTCCAAAAAGTAGTATAGCAGGTATACCTATAATTACGTAGAGAATTAAACTTAATTGAAAATTTATAATGGCTTTGCCATGCTCATCCATACCAATAACCGAATCTTTCATAGTAAGCCAAAGTACCAATGGTACAATAAGCCCTCCAAATCCCGTAATAAAATCTAAATATTGAGTCAAATGGGCAATGACCAAAAGATTTCGGTCTTCCCGTAATGCGATGTTCTGATTAATTACTTCCATTTTCTGATTGATTTAAGATGAATAACTATAAATGTGACGCAGAAAACAGTTAATTGTTACAATTTTTCCAATGAAAAAAGTATTAAACCTTCTTTTGAAGTTTTTCCAACTTTATTTTTTCCTTTGCAATTTTGGCATTCAGCTTCAATATCTTACTATTGATCTTTTCTATATCTACTGGTGCTAATTTGCCCTTAGCCTGACCTTTCTCTAATTTTGATTCTAGCTTTTCAATTTGGTTTTCATCTTTGGCTATACGCTTCTTATTTGAATTTATAGTCTTAAGAAGCTTTTCCATTTTTTCCTTTTTCTTAGTTTCTTTTTTCTGCCGCTTTTCTTCTTTTTCAGCCTTATCAACTTTACGTTTTATTACCTTCATCTCCTCCTCTTCTTGGAGTTTTACAATTTCAGAAGTTTCTGTTGATTCAGCTGACTGGCTGTAAGAACTTGAAGCTATTAGTCCAAATAATAGTACTATTAGCGTGTATCTTATATTTTGCATATCGTTATCATTTAAAAATTATAGCACTAATGTAAATAATTATCAATTACCATTAATGAGTTAAAAAAAAATCAATCAGCACGGGCTACCCTATTAATTATTTACTTTTACATCATGATTAAAGATGATACCATAATTGCTTTGGCAACTCCTTCTGGAGCGGGTGCAATTGCTGTTATAAGAATTTCGGGTGACAATGCCATCCAAATAGTTTCGAAACATTTTAAATCCGTTATCAATAAGAAACTGGATGAACAAAAAAGTCACACCATTCACTTGGGTCATATTGTAGAACAAAAGAAATACTTGGACCAAGTTCTAGTTTCTATTTTTAAGGATCCACATTCCTATACGGGTGAAAATGTAGTTGAAATCTCTTGTCATGGTTCAGTCTATATTCAACAACAAATTATTCAACTTTTTTTGAGGAACGGTTGTCGCATGGCTGCTGCTGGGGAATTCACTATGCGTGCTTTTCTCAACGGCAAAATGGATTTGAGTCAGGCCGAGGCCGTTGCCGATTTAATTGCGAGTGACAGTGAAGCCGCACATCAAATTGCAATACAGCAGATGAGAGGAGGTTTTAGCAATGAAATTAAAAAACTAAGGCAAGAACTTTTAAATTTCGCATCGCTAATAGAGCTAGAACTAGATTTCTCTGGAGAAGATGTTGAATTTGCGGACAGAACCCAATTTACCAATCTTTTAAATAAGATTACTTCCGTTCTTAAGGGCCTAATAGACTCATTTGCCCTTGGGAATGTTATAAAAAATGGCATCCCCATTGCCATAGTCGGTGAACCTAATGTGGGAAAATCTACCTTGTTAAATGCTATTTTAAACGAAGAGCGTGCCATCGTAAGTGATATTCCTGGAACCACAAGAGATACGGTTGAGGACCAAATTTCAATAGGTGGAGTCAATTTTAGGTTTATTGATACCGCTGGAATAAGGGATACAGCTGATAAAATAGAACAAATTGGTATCGCTAGGGCCTATGAAAAAATTGAACAGGCTCAATTGGTCATCTATCTTTTTGAAGCGTCAAAAAATAAAGTAGCGGAAATAAATACTTTAAAGAATAAATATCCAGATAAGAATATACTACTCTTGGCCAATAAGGTGGACACCGTTGAAGAGAATAGAATTGTAGCCTTGCAAAATACATTTTCGGACCTAGTACTGCTATCCGCCAAAAATGGCAATGGTATCGAAAAACTGAAAGACAAGTTATTATCACTTTCAAATATGGGAAGTTTAGGTAAAAATGAAACTATTGTAACGAATAACCGTCATTATGATGCCTTGTTGAAAGCCTTAGAAGCAATACAAAAAGTCAAAGAGGGCATGGATATGGAGTTATCCAGCGACCTTATGGCCATTGATATCAGAGAAGCACTTTTTCATCTAGGAGAAATCACGGGAAGTGTATCTACGGATGATCTTTTGGGTAATATCTTTTCTAATTTTTGTATCGGGAAATAGTGCTACTTTTTAAGTATTATCGCTTTACTTGTTTCAACGCCATTTATAGCAATAATAATTGAATAAATGCCGTCTGATAAATTACTCAAATCCATTGTTATGTCATTAATGATATTTTTATAATTTTTAGAACTAACAAACCTCCCTGTTGAAGCAAACACTTTCACGTTTACCTCCTTTTTTGATGCATTTAGGTTGGATAGAGAAATAATCCCTTTAGTTGGGTTCGGGAAGACAATTATTTTATCAGAAACTAGATTTAAAAAAGTAGTATCATCCAATCTACTTTGAAGGGCAGTAACAGCATTACCAATTATCACATTATCGAAAGTGGCTTTTCCCAAAGTCCCATCATTGTGGGAGGTAACGGCCAATCCTACATATATCGTTTGGTTCATAACAATGTTCCTACTTCCCAAGAGTTGCCAGTTCCCATTGGTCACTGAACCGTATGCACTGAAAGTATCTCCCTGTCTCACCAAGCGCAGGTATTGTGGATACGTAGCCGATACCGGACCTATATTGTGCGCCGTTGCAGAGGTCATGGAACCACCGTCGAAATTGCGCTGTTGTAACGTATATCCAACTCCCGAACCTATAGGGTTAGGGTGTACCGACAATAAGGCCGATGCCGAATTGGACAATAGCCCGTTACGCATCATAATTCCTGCCTTTGCCCAGCTATTGGTATTCTCCTGGGAAAGTACCCTGGCCACGATCTCCCCGTCGCCGTCCATAGTCTGGTACACGTAATGGAACTCATCGTTAGCGCCCCATATATCCGCACCGGAACCTTCTATCTCATAACTTCCGTCGGTACCGTCGTAACAAGCACTACCGTTTACGGAAACATCACCCACGTCCACATTGCTCCATGGAGCGCCCAAAGTTACACACGAGGAAGGTGTATCATCATCACCAGTAACCGTCAAGTTTATTACCGTAACACAGCCCTGCTCCGAAGTCAGCGTATAGGAACCGTTATCGGAAGGGGTAACGTTACCTAGCAAATAATCGTCACCTACAACCGTACCGTTGGGAAGTTCCAAACTAACATCGATACCATTGGGCAACATACTGAACATTACTTGTGTGCCCTCCTCGACCGTCAAATCGTTTTCACCTGAAGACCAGGTACCGTTGAGCCGATACTCCGGTATGATACTTCCGGTACAGCTTTGACCGGAGTCCGTAACGCTTACCTCCAAGGTAGAGGATGCACTAAGACCCTCGGAATCCGTAACGGTCAAGGTAGCGGTATAGCTACCTATCTCAGTGTAGGTATGCGTAGGGGAGGCAGTGGCATTCAAACCACTACCGTCACCAAAATCCCAACTATAGGACGTAATGCCATCATCGTCAGTAGAACCGCTACCATCGAATGCGACTTCCAAAGGAAAGGTGCCGCTCAAGGGTGTTCCCGTAGCTATCGAAACAGGTGCAGAATTGCCAGTAGAACCACTCACGACTATATTCAAAACAAAACTATCCGTTAGCCCGTCTGAATCGGTTACGGTTAATGATGCCGAATAGTTACCTTCAGTATTATATACATGTGTTGTATCTGCATTTTGCGAAAAATTACCATCTCCAAAATCCCAGCTATAATTTACAATTGCAACATCATCAGTAGAAGTACTGCCAACAAAACTTACATTCAACGGAGCATCTCCAACAATTGGAGTTGCCGAAGCTATTGCAGTAGGAGCCTGATTATTTTGAGGCTCCCCCCCTTGAACCATCACATTATCGAAAGTGGCTTTTCCCAAAGTCCCATCATTGTGGGAGGTAACGGCCAATCCTACATATATCGTTTGGTTCATAACAATGTTCCTACTTCCCAAGAGTTGCCAGTTCCCATTGGTCACTGAACCGTATGCACTGAAAGTATCTCCCTGTCTCACCAAGCGCAGGTATTGTGGATACGTAGCCGATACCGGACCTATATTGTGCGCCGTTGCAGAGGTCATGGAACCACCGTCGAAATTGCGCTGTTGTAACGTATATCCAGCTCCCGAACCTAAAGGATTAGGGTGCACCGACAATAAGGCCGATGCAGAATTGGACAATAGCCCGTTACGCATCATAATACCTGCTTTTGCCCAGCTATTGGTATTGTCCTGGGAAAGTACCCTGGCCACGATCTCCCCGTCGCCGTCCATAGTCTGGTACACGTAATGGAACTCATCGTTAGCGCCCCATATATCCGCACCGGAACCTTCTATCTCATAACTTCCGTCGGTACCGTCGTAACAAGCACTACCGTTTGCGGAAACATCACCCACGTCCACATTGCTCCATGGAGCGCCCAAAGTTACACACGAGGAAGGGGTATCATCATCACCAGTAACCGTCAAGTTTATTACCGTAACACAGCCCTGCTCCGAAGTGAGCGTATAGGAACCGTTATCGGAAGGGCTAACGTTACCTACCAAATAATTGTCACCTACAACCGTACCGTTGGGAAGTTCCAAACTAACATCGATACCATTGGGCAACATGCTGAACATTACTTGTGTGCCCTCCTCGACCGTCAAATCGTTTTCACCTGAAGACCAGGTACCGTTGAGCCGATACTCCGGTATGATACTTCCGGTACAGCTTTGACCGGAGTCCGTAACGCTTACCTCCAAGGTAGAGGATGCACTAAGGCCCTCGGAATCCGTAACGGTCAAGGTAGCGGTATAGCTACCTATATCCGTATAGGTATGTGAGGGAGAGGCCGTGGCATTCAAACCACTACCGTCACCAAAATCCCAACTGTAGGACGTAATGCCATCATCGTCGGTAGAACCACTACCATCGAATGCGACTTCCAAAGGAAAGGTGCCGCTCAAGGGTGTTCCCGTAGCCATCGAAACAGGTGCAGAATTGCCAGTAGGCAGACTACCTTGGATCGAAACATCATCAAAGGTTGCTGTTGAAATGACACCGTCATTGTGTGAAGTAACTGCAAGACCTACATAAATCGTTTGGTTCATTGGAATAGTTAGGGAATTCCCTACTTGGTTCCAATTGTCTGGCGTATCAGAAGTATAGCCCGTTATGGTGTTTCCTTGTCTTACCAAGCGCATATACGAAGGGAAAGGGTCTGCTTGGGCCACAGTAGAATTATCACCATCCATAAATTCTCCGTCACTATTTCTATGCTGAAGCCAATAGGCATCTGAACCAATACCTGCTCCGGGAGACATGGCCATTAACGCCATCCTAGAATCGGCATCTAGTGTATTTCGAATCATTATCCCTGCTTTGGCATATACACTCGTCTGTTCAAGTGAAATGACCCTAGCGTAAATATCCACATCTCCTGATATCTCCTGATAAACGTAGTGAAATTCATCTTCTGAACCCCATATATCAGCTCCAGAGGCCCTAATTTCAAAAAAACCGTTTAGTTCACATGCGACTCCTAAAGTTTGCACAGCACCAACATCCTGATTAGCCCATGGCGAAGGAACAGTACTCCCGCAACTTGGAGTTACATTCAGCTGCACGACAGTTGGACAACCATCTGCCGTGGAAAGTGCATATTGCCCTTGGTTTCTTTGGTCTACTAAACCATCATCACTAACGGAACTTAACCCTCCACTACCTGCCAGACCAGTATCAATTTGGTAAGCACTTTCAGCATTCAAATCAATATTTGAATCAAAAGTTGGTCCATCTACTTCTGTAGTAGTAACAAAATATTGGTCTGTATAATTTTTTGCTCGAATAAATACTTTTTGACCCTCTACAACATCAATCAAACCATTTGAAACATCTTGCCAAGGTCCACTACCTATCTTATATTCTGCAGCTATTATCCCATTAACAGGGCAGTCAACAATTGTAGAACCTATCTCAGATACCTCAGAATCATAAATATTCCTAAGTTCGGATTGACTCAAAACCCTATTATATATTTTTAAATCATCTAAACGACCGTCCAACTCATCAATAACTCCGCTACCGTTTGCATAGGGTGGTAAAAATGGATCAAGGATACCATCATTATAAAAACCGGAAATGGTAAAGGAATCTTGTCTATCTGGGTAAAAAGCCAGTCTCATGTCTCCAGTTATGGATTTACTGCATATCTCTATACCGTTTGCATACAGTTTTGCCGTTTGCCCATCATAGGTTGCTGCTAGATGTACCCAACCATCTAAGGCATCATACCCGGCATAACATTCAACAAAACCATCACTCGTTAGAAAAGCCCACCTATAAAGCGTATTATGATAACCAAAGAATAAGGATGGATACTCGTGTGCTACAATAGCAACATTAGAGACTTTACCAGTTTGGGAAATGACACTTTCAGCATCTCGATAAACCCATGCGCTCATGGTTACACTCTGTCTGATAGTACCCAAAGAGGCTTCTTCGAAAGGAACGTCAATAATAGAATTACTATCAAATTCCAGACCATCAAATGCAATTGCATTATTGTTTAATCCTGTTTCCCAGTTTACGGAACTTGAAACAGCGTTTCCAGCATTATCAAACTCTAAAACTGTACCATTGTTATTGTAAATGGAATTATCGTTAACCAATATACCGGAATTTTGGTCAAAACTTAAATCAAGCACTAAATTCGGGTCTTGAACGATGGGTATGGCCGACCCTATTTGAATAGTTTCCGCAATACTGGGCACTCCGTTGCCATTCATGGCAAAGAGCATGTAATAGCCTGGCGGCAATAAATTTCTGTCTGGAATATTTACACTGTAGTTCCCTGAGGTTCCAGAAAAACTAACCGGGATTCGTCGTTGTTCATTATTGGTACTATGCGTAGCAGCCGAGAAACGTATAAGGCTAAATTCCTGTATGCCTGTAGATCCCGTTACGTTAATAGTTGTATTATAATCTGCCGTATCCGGGGCCGTAATCGATGGTCTTGTGGCCAAGGCTCCTCCTGCATCGAATAGATATGGTGGACTATATATCTCCGCATTCGTCCAATTATTACAATTTTCGTAAGTGGCAGAATCACATAGGCCGCCACCTCCAACGAACACGCGACCATCGGTCATTAATATCGCCACGCTATGGTAGGTTCTTGGTGTAGCCATACCGGCAACAGTCCTCCATAAATTAGATGTTGGATTATAAATTTCAGCACTTAAACGCGCACCGGTGTCCGTAAAAACCTCGGCATGGTCTAAACCTCCCGTGACCAAGACTTCTCCATTGGGCAATACCGTGCTGTTATGCATAGTTCTACCAAATGCTAAGGACCCTGCCGATGATACGGATGCAGTACTTCCATAACCACCGGATATATCTATTACGAACGTAGTGTTTTTTCCAGGAGCACCGGCCGGGTTTGGATTACCTCCGTAAGATTCCGCACCACCGACCTTCAAAATTTTATCGATATCGAACATAACCGTAGTACCTTTCATGGAATATGAATCGGATGCCCTACTTCCAGCACTAGTAATTGTGCCATTGCCTTCATTGGCGTTAATATCTATCCAATGCATATCTTCACTGGGGCCCGCATGGAACAAGGAGCCGTCAGAAGCAGGCCATAACCATAAGTGATTGTCTACGCGATATAACCCCTGTTGTTCTAAGGCTAGATCATTTGAATTATAAATATCATTTCCTCTTATGCCAGGTAATAAAACCCAGCCCGTCTCTGGGGTCCACAACTCCGCATCCTTACCTCCATTGATACTAGATCCTTGACTCCAGGAACCTCCTAAGGTAAAAACCCAACCTTCGGGCGTGGTCACATTACCTTGGTACCCCCTTGGAATATTCATATCATCCGCCCTTGTCCAAACTTCGGATACTGGGTTATAAATACTTGTACGTTCGCTAGATGTTCCACCTGCTGAGAGTATGCTTCCATCGCTCAGAATATTTATTCCCGGACAGAACATATCGTGATTGGTCTGGGTTACGGTAGAACCTAAAGCTGTTCCATGAGTTCCTAAATTAGGATCAAAGATTTCCGTATACGTTTGTCCGTCACCAACTTCTAAAAAGGTGTCCGGAAACTGAGAAGACCAAGTAATTAAACGACCATCGGGAAGATTTGATACTGCAACTGGAACGATACCAAAAGATACCGGAGGGCTCCATTCACCATTTACAGAAGCGTCTTGCGCATTGGTACAATGAACACAAAATAAAATAAGCAGAAAAATGTAAAACTCCCTCATAATCGTGTGGTAAAATGATTGCAGGGGGCACTACCGCTGGCAAAAATATTTAACTAAATTATAATACTAATATTCTATTATAAAAATTCGATAAAGTGCCACTTAAAACGATAAAGAGGAAAATTAACTACCGAAGAATGATGGCCATCTCTAATTATAGAATCATATTACATCAATAATAGCTAAATTGCAGCTCTTTAAAAAGGTGTTGCTTATTTTGGATAACCCTATGAGAGACGAGATAATTAAATGATTACGTCAGAATAGCATTCCTAATTAATGTTTTATCCTTTAACTGAGAATAGTTTAACTAAATCTAGTTCATGCTAAGTATATTTTCAAAAAAGAATTTTTTAGTAGATCATTTAGAGGGTTTTATTGATATGCACAATCATATATTACCTGGAATTGATGATGGTGCCAAAAACATCAATGCATCCATTGAATTAATAAAGACTTTTGGAGAGTTCGGTGTTAAGGATTTTATCTGTACGCCACATATAATGGATAATTATTATCCCAATACTTTTTCTAGTATTAATGAATCCATGTCCTTATTAAAGAACGCTTTAAAAATGTATGATTTTGAAGAAGTTACATTAAGACCCGCGGCAGAACATATGATTGATGCTAATTTTGAAAATTTGCTAAGCTCAAACGCCATTTTGCCGCTAAATCATGATCATCTTTTGGTCGAAATGTCCTACTTACAACCAAGTATTAACTTTGACATAGCCGTTAAAAGAATACGTAACAAGCAGTTCTTTGTTGTTCTAGCGCATCCAGAACGCTATGTATATTTTCATTCAGATTTTAAACACTATAAATCCTACAAAGCTATGGGTGTCCTTTTTCAAATGAACCTTCTTTCCATTGGGGGATATTATGGAAAACGTATCCAGAAGATTACGCTTAAGCTTTTAGAAGAGGGTATGTATGATTTTGTTGGAACGGATGTACATCACATACGCCATCTAAATTTTCTGAAAAAACATACAAAACTGAATGATAAGACAATGGATAAAATACTTAGCTTAATTATTAATACCATAACGGTATTTCAAAAAAAGTAAATTAAAAAAGCCTTCTAGTACACTAGAAGGCTTTTTTATAAACCGTTTGATATGCTTTAGTTTTTCATAAACTGCCACCATTTTTTTTCTGGCTCACCGTAATACCCATATCCGTATTTACCTCCGTATCCTAAATCCGAATTCTTTACGGCATTTACAACAAAGGCCAAGTTTTTAAGTTTACCTTCCTCCTTTAACTTCATAGGGTATTCCAACACTTTCTTGTCCGTACTGTCTGCTTTTACAACGTAAAGAATTTGATCTGCATATTCACTAATGAGTAAAGTATCCGTTACTGCCAAAATGGGAGCACTATCCAATATAATATAGTCATAAGAATCCCTTACCTCTTCAATAAGTTCACTCATTCTGCTACTCATTAATAGTTCCGTGGGATTAGGTGGTATTTTCCCGGAATAAATTACATCTACTTTATTTTCGTTAACGAATTGCTCATTCGTTATCGACTTTACGGTGACCGTCTTGTCGTATAAATATTCGGTAAGTCCTATTCCTACGTCCCTCTTATTACTACTGGCACTTTCTCCTCCATAGAACGTATACAATTTAGGATTTCTAATATCAGCTCCTAAAAGTAAAATTCGTTTTCCCGTGTTGGCAAGTATCATAGTTAGGTTAGAAGATACAAAAGTCTTTCCTTCACCAGGCACACTAGAGGTAACGAGGACAACATTTTTCTTACCGCCATCCCCTTTGGATTTCAACAAATAATCAAGGTTGGTCCGTAAAATACGTAAGGACTCCCCAAGAACGGATCGGTCATTAACACCCACCATTTTCACCTGATTTTTCGTTAGCTTAGGAATCTCGGCAAGTACTGGTATGTTTTTGATGAGTTTTTCCAATCCAATTTTATTATGGATTTTACTATCTAATATTCCTTTAAGATATATAAAGGAAAAAGGCACCAAGAAACCAAAAATCATAGAAGCCAGATAAATAATAGGCTTTTTGGGTGAGACCGGCATTGATGACGGATTATAAGCGTAGTCTATAACTTTGGATTTAGGCGAGGCGGAAGCAAATGTAATTTGTGACTCCTCACGTTTTTGAAGTAAATAAAGATATAACTGCTCTTTGGTTTGTTGCTGTCTGGTAATATCCCTTAACGCCCTTTCGTTTTTAGGCGACGAGTATATCCTAGAATTCATCACTGCCATCTGACTACTTAGATTGTTTACCTGAAGGTTTAAGCTATTGGTCATACCACTTAAACTGGACTTCATACTATTTCTAAGACCATCTATTTGTTGATCAAGATTAACGATAATCGGGTTTTTTTCGTTGGAACTTTTCAAAAGACGCTTACGCTCTAAAACCAACTGGTTGTATTTGGCTGTAGTACTTGCTATGGACGCATCGGCCAAACCAATATTAGAGGGCAATACCTCATAACTATCCTGTTCATCCACATAGTCTTTCATAGAGTTCGCAATTTCTAACTGCGTTGACATCTTTTGAAGCTCTTGCTGATTAGCCGCTCCAACGTTCATATTAATATTAGCCTGCGAAGCAATATCCGTTAAGCCACGCTCTGTCTTAAAATCTTGAGCAGACTGGTCTATAGAAGAAAGGTTGTCGTAAATACTAGAAATTCTATCGTTAATAAAATTAGAGGTATTATCTGCCAAAGCCTTCTTATCCTCTATGGCATTGTTATTATACACATAAATAAGCCGATCCAGAATCTTCTTTGCCTCTTGGGCACTTGCATCATTTAGACTTAAATTCAAAATATTTGAATATTCCTTAGATTGGGTAATAACGGTTCCTTTCTTATAAGCCTGGGCCACTGCCGTTACGGGTACGAGACTAATTTTAAAAAGCCTTCCTTTTCCCCTTGCTATATGCTCAGGATTGGGTAAAAGAACAATATCTCCTATCGCTTTTGTAGAAATCTTGTTACCAAAAGCATAATTCTTAAAATCGGACAAAGGCTCTCCTTCAACAATTTCCTGAAAACCAAAGGAATTTTCTGAACTTAAATCTACCATAAAAGTAGCTCCTGAACGATAAATTATACTATCTGAAGCAATGAAATTAACCTTAAATGGTTGTTCCTGATAAACTTGGGAATCCTTGATATTACCAATTTCAATAATTTTTAAATTCAAATTTAAATCGATGACAACATCAATAAAATTAGATCTTGAGTTTAGGATTTCAATTTCATCCTCTACTTTATTCTTACCTGCCCCAAGAAAATCTAAATCTTTGAAAAGATTTAGTTGTGGAGAAGAGTTTTTTTCTTCGATTATTTGAATTTTGGCCGTAGCAGAATACTTAGGTACCGAGTAGCGAATAAAGATATACCCTAATATCAGTGCCGTAAGTATAGAAAGTACAAACCATATCCAATGTTTAGAATAGGATTGTATAATTGCCTTTAAGTCGAAATCGTTTCCTGTATTAGGAGACATATTTGTATTTGAGCTCATTGCTATTTTTATTAAACTAGTTTCTAGTTAAGATGATTACGGTTGATGTAATTAGAATGGATGCGATAGAGACTGCTATGGTTGCCCTATTGTCCAAAGCAGAGGCCGTAACGGCTGATTGATTTGGTTCTACATAGACCACATCGTTTTGCGTTAGATAATAAACAGGGGATTTGGTCGCTTCTTTCGTAGTTAAATCTATTCTATAATATACTTTAGTACCGTCAAAATCCCTGATGACCAAAATATTGTTTCGTTGTCCTTTGATCGTAAGGTCACTTGCAAGACCTAATGCCTCCATAATGGTAATTTCTTCGCCGTTTATTTGGTACGTACCTGGTCTGTTTACTTCTCCTAATATACTAACGGTAAAATTTTGTAATCGTATATTGATAATAGGATTCTTTAAATAATCAGCTAAGCGCTCTCTTAAAAGGACCCTAAGTTCCTCAGGAGATAGTCCAGAAATCTTAAGCTTACCGATTACGGGAAAATCTATTTCACCAGCTTGGTCCACTAAATAATCTACTTGCTGTACGGTTCCACCAAGCCCACCTTGCGTATCATTCGGCGCTCTGTACAAATTAAAAGGTGCACTGGCCTCTGGGTTAAGGGTAGAAATATGGATACTAACAACATCATCTACCTTAAATTTAGGAATAAAAGAATCATTGTCTACTATAGTTTCAAAGGAACCAACATCTTGAAAATACACAACATCTTTCTTTGAGCCACAAGACGACACGGTTGCTAAAAAAAGCAATAGAAAAAATCCTTTAAAATAAATAGAAATACTCTTGATCATGGTTAGGGTTTTAAATCGGTTATTGTTAAAATTTAGGTTGTAGCACCTTAGTTTTAGACTTATTTATATTAATGACCTCTGGCTTATCTAAAGAACAAAGTTCAGAATTATTAGAAATATATTCCGGCACTATTTTCTTCATAAGTTTCACTGTATTGTCATTAAAAAAGATATTAGAGATGCAAAGTTCATCTATCATGTACCTTACGCTTGCGTAATCCAGATCACGCACCTTACTGATCATAATCTTCTTATGATAGGTAGGCAAGGTATTCTCACCATTGGCAAGCAGTTCCTCGTATAATTTTTCACCAGGTCTTAATCCTGTTATCTTAATGTCAATATCTTCGGGGTATTTCAAACCGGAAAGATTGATCATATTTTTCGCTAAATCAAATATTTTAACCGACTCGCCCATATCAAATAGGAAAATCTCTCCTCCCTTACCCATTGCGGCCGCTTCCAAAACTAACTGCGAAGCTTCCGGAATGGTCATAAAATATCTGGTGATATCCTTGTGTGTAACCGTTAGCGGCCCACCTTTTGCAATTTGCTTTTTAAACAAAGGAATTACAGAACCATTAGACCCGAGTACATTTCCAAAACGTGTGGTAATAAATTTGGTCTTTTTCTGTTGTTGCATACAACTTATGTACATCTCCGCAATTCGTTTGGTAGCTCCCATAATATTGGTTGGGTTAACTGCTTTATCGGTAGAGACAAATACAAACTTATCAACGTCATATTGTATGGAGAGGTCTACGATAGCCTTAGTGCCCGCAACATTTATTTTTATGGCCTCGTAAGAATTATACTCCATTAAAGGCACATGTTTGTAAGCAGCTGCATGGAATACCATATTTGGCCGGTATTCTTGAAAAAAGGCATTCATTCTGTTCTTATCTCTAATATCGCCTACAATGGCAATAAAATTATGATGCCCGTTCTGTTTTAATTCTTGCTGTAAATCATAAAGCGCTGATTCTGCTTGATCCACAATAATTAAACTTTTATAATCGTAATTGGCTATTTGGCGCACAATTTCACTTCCTATGGACCCGGCACCGCCAGTGACCATAATAACCTGATCCTTAACTTGGTTAGATACTTTCGATTTCTTGATCTCAATAGGCATCCTATTCAATAAATCCTCAATCTGAACTTGCTTGATCTGAGATACGTTTAATTCTCCGTTGATCCAATCATCGATATGCGGAACAATTTTAACCTGTACCGGATAATCCACCAGACTTTCCAACAACAGTCGTAATCCATTAGCGTCAATATTTGTGATAGAGACAATAATTTCAGAAATTTCCTTGGTTACAAAAAAGTTATTGGAAAGTAGTTTTTTGTTGAAAACCGGAATTCCATTAATGTTTTTTCCTTGCTTCTTAGGGTCGTCATCCAAATACCCTAATACTTTTGTTTCACTACCGGAATGACTTGTCAGTGCATTATAGGTTAAAATTCCAGCTTCCCCAGCGCCATATATTAAGATGTTCTTGGAGGCTTTGAAATTTTTGACCAATCCATAATAAAGCGATTTAAAAACATACCTTGAGGTTGTTAATGCAATAAAACCTATTAAACTATGAATTATAATTATGGATAAAGGAATTGTGAAATTTTCGAGCAATACAAATTGTCTATTGGTCAAGACAAAAAATATGGTAAGGACACTGGACAGGCAAATAGCATTAAAGATATTATAAACATCACGTACCCCCGTATGACGCACCACTCCTTTGTAAGAACCCGTGACCAGAAAAGATACGGCGGCGATAGCAATAATACAAGGCAGTTGCATCAATAGCATGTCAATATCAAAACCGAGGGTTAAATTAAACCGTACGAGATAGGATAATACAAAGGCAAAAGCTATGGTAGCTAGGTCAATACCAAATACAAGCCATTTAGACGCGTATTTCTGAACATTGTTTGTGAGGTAGTTTTTAATCATTTTTTCAATGCTTTTAGTATCACGTTCATTATTCTAGACCGATCCTCGTCTGTTAAGTTTGAACCACTTGGCAGACATAGTCCTTTACTGAATAATTCAGATGATACTCCGTTAAGTTTATTTGGGTAATTTTTAAATATGGGTTGTTCGTGCAAAGGTTTCCATAAAGGCCTAGATTCAATATCATCTGTCAGTAAGGCCAAGCGTAAATGCTCCCTTTGTTCGTAAGATTCCATAACAATGGTCGTTAGCCATCTATTGGAATGAAAACCTTCCGGTTCTTCTAAAAATTGTATGGTATCAAATTGTTTCAAATTCTCCTGGTAGAAGGCGTGGTTCGCTCTTCTTGCGGCTACTCTATCCTGCAATACTTCTAACTGACCTCTACCTATACCGGCAAGGACGTTACTCATTCTATAATTATAACCTACATGCGAGTGCTGATAATGAGGGGCATCATCCCTAGCCTGTGTGGCAAGGAATATAGCTCTATCTCTCGTCTTCCAATCTTTACTGACAAGTGCTCCACCGCCAGAGGTCGTGATAATTTTATTTCCATTGAAGGAAACAACGCCTAGCGTTGCAAGATTACCGCATTTTATATTCTTATAAGTACTTCCCAGTGCTTCTGCGCTATCCTCTATGATCGGAATATCATAACGCTGGGCCACTGCGTTCACTTCGTCAACGAGGTATGGCATACCGTATAAATGTACCGCAATAATAGCCTTAGGCTTTTTGCCTTTAGCCATTCTTTCTTTTATGGCTTGCTCTAAAAGTTCAGGACATATGTTCCAAGTGCTTTTCTCGCTATCTATAAATACAGGTATTGCTCCTAAATATAATATGGGGTTAGCGGATGCCGAAAACGTAAAACTCTGACAAAGCACTTCATCGTCTCGCTCTACTCCAAGAATTTCCAGTGCCAAATGTAAAGCAGCCGTTCCGGAGCTAAGCATCGCAACTTCGGCAGATGCTCCCATATATCCGGATAAACTTTCTTCAAACTTGGTCACATTAGGACCTAAGGGAGCAATCCAATTGGTATCAAAAGCCTCAGCGACATATTTCTGCTCGTTATGGCCTAAATGTGGAGATGAAAGATATATTTTTTTTGTTTTGCTCAAAGGTTAGGCTTTAATACATAAGAATTTCGGATTACAAAAATATACATCTCAGTTCTTAAAAAAGTAAAATGACTTTTAATTTCGTTAAAGGAATTAAAATCTCGGTTATCTGCATTTATTCTATTTTTTATCCTAAAATACCTTCATTTCATAGCACTTGCCTTACAACTCTTACACTTTGCCCTGTCTTTTGCAAAAACAACAAAGATGAAACAAAGTTACCATTCTATATCTAGATCATCTAAAGATATGTGAAAATATTCTTAATTTTTTTAAACAATCATCGGGCCTTAAATTGTTGATAACCAACTATTTTTTGTTAAAAAAAATATTCCATTTTAACTAAATAAACTTACAATTACGTCATAATTTCGCACAAAAAAACTAGGGATTGTATACACCTAAAAAAACCGCTAATTCCTGAATTTAAGTCTTCAAAAATAAAGTTCACTGTTATGGACATGTTTTGAACGATTAATCTTTCGCTTTCGTCGTATTAATTAAAGCCTTGATTGGTCCTGTCCTAACTTTGATTGTTTAGAATACATAATTGCCCCAAGAATGAAAAAGAATTACAAAAGCCCCATTATTTTATTTGTATTGCTCTTAACGCTTGTGCTGAACAATAAATTGTACGCTCAAGCAAATATAGAGGGAGAATGGGGCGCTCCAATCGAAACATTTTCCATAGTTCCTGTTGCAGTAGCCAATTTACCGGACGGTAGGCTCATTACCTGGTCTTCGCGGTTTCCGGAAACCTTTTTAGAGACTGGTGACGGACAGACCCACACGCAGATTTTTAATCCCGCTACGGACACTACGGAGCCAGCAACTGTATCCAACACCAACCATGATATGTTCTGCCCGGGCATTAATAATTTAGCTGATGGCCGTATTCTCTCCGCCGGTGGTGTAACGGATCAAGAAACCAGTATTTATGATCCAGCCACAGGAACATGGAGTGTTGCAGCGCGGATGAATATTCCAAGAGGCTATCAGGGTAATGTGACCACGCCAGAAGGTTGGGTCTTTACCTTAGGAGGCTCCTGGAGCGGTAGCAATACGCCAAGTACCAATGGCGGTAAAGATGCAGAAATTTGGAGTCCGGAAACAGGTTGGAAAAAAATACCCAATATTCAAGGCAAAAATATCTTCACTGATAATGATCTAGCTTTGGAGTTACAAGGTTTATATCGCGTAGACAATCATTTATGGTTGTGGCCAGCCTCTGATGGTTCCTTGTTCCATGCAGGACCAAGTGAAGAAATGCATTGGATGGATATATTGGCCAATGATGGTCAAGGCGAAATCATTAGCGCGGGTCTAAGGGGAGATTCCTATTCCATGAAGGGAACAACAGTCATGTTCGACATAGATAAAATTTTAAAGGTCGGTGGTGCAGAATCTTATGGTGGCAACCCATATTCCGGAGTTAGGCCAGCAAAAAATGAAACCTTTGTCATTGATATTTCGGGAGGCTATGGCAGCACACCCACGGTTACTCCCTCTGGTCTTTTACAAGAATCTAGGACAATGCACAACAGCACGGTATTGCCCAACGGAGAAGTATTGGTCACAGGAGGCCTGGACCATGCCGAGGTTTTTACGGACACCGGTGCAAGATTAAATGCGGAAATCTATAATCCGGTATCCAATTCTTGGAGACCGGTTGCGGGTATGGCAACACCAAGGACCTATCATAGTGTAGCGATTTTAATGACCGATGGTCGCGTGTTCGTTGGTGGTGGCGGTCTTTGTGATTCCCCTGACTACATAGCTTGTAATAACTGGACAAATGCGGAGATATATAGTCCACCTTATTTATTCGATGCGGGAGGAGCCTTGGCGGCAAGACCCACTATTACGGCACCGGATACGGCAGATTACAATACCACTATCAATGTAACGGGATCTACAGGTGTACAAGAATTTAGTTTGATACGTTTCTCGGCTGCTACGCACAGTACCAATAACGAACAGAGACGAATTCCGGTATCTTTTTCTGGAACCGCCGGGAACTATAATGTAAATATTCCGGACAGAAATTTATTGCCTCCAGGCTACTATATGCTTTTTGCCTTAGATGCCAATGGAGTGCCCAGTGTTGCAGAAACCATTCAAATAGGATCGGCGCTACCCCTACCCTTTGATTCCAGTTTGGTGCTAGACCTTCAGTTTGAAGACGGTGCAGGAACGACCGTTTTTGATAATTCCATCTATAATAATGACGGAACTATTCGTCAGTTTGATAATACCGGAGCAGAAGTAGCGGCAACAGAACAGGTTTGGGGAGCAGGATTATACGGAGGCGCACTCGAATTTGATGGTTATGAATTTAATAGTAACTCCATTATAGACATCCCTTATGATGAGGCTTCTTTGGGAACCATACGGCAAAGTGTAACCATGAGTGCTTGGGTATACCGCAGTGTAGATCAGCTTACCCCGGATGGAAGAGCACCTAACGTAGCTATAGTAGCCCATGAATACCCGGATCTCTTTTTTGGATACCATAATAGTCTTTACAAATGGGCTTTTCTCACTACTACTGGACTGGTAGAGTGCTATGCTGGTTACGATGATCTGGACGGATGGGTACATTTAGCGGCAACTTATGATGGCGCTACCGCTAGGCTATATGCCAACGGTATTGAAATCTGTAACAAGCCAATAACGGGAGATATTCATTTAGCGGATGTTCCCTCAAGACAAGACGCATTTACGGTGTCAGGTTTTTATGAAGACGGTACGCTTACTGGCTTTTTACCCGCTTATTATAATGGAAGCAATGTCGTTGATGAACTGGATGGACAACTTGATGAGGTTAAAATTTGGAATCGTGTTCTTGATCCCAACCAAATACGAGCCATTTACCAAGACGGCCTTGACCTTCCAGAAACTACGGTACAGGATTGTCCTTTGGAAGGAATTATTAATGCGGAATATCGCATAGGCACGGGGCCTTGGCAAGATGTGGTCAATAGAACTATTGAAACCGTAGAAGGCCAACAGGTTTTTATAAGGGCTAAAGCCTATGGTGCACAATATTTTGTGACCACTACCGAAGTAGACGGACCAACATTTGATTCCAATACGGATTTAGATGTGGACGGTGCCTACCAGATTGATTTAAATTTAGATGGTAGTGATGGTCTTGGACCAGAAAGTAACGATGGTCTTATAGACCAGCGCAGTCAGGGACAATATGCCTTGACCACCGCAAACGGTTGCCCTACCGTAATACAAATCAATGTAACCCCTGCTTGCGGAACATCGGTTCCCAACCCATATCAAAGTCAGGATGTAGGCGCGGTCGGTGTTACCGGTGTATCCTGTGAAGATGGTGGCGTTATTACCGTTAGAGGTTCTGGTTCCGATATTTTCCTTGGAACGGACGAGTTTCATTTTGTACATAGACAATTGGACGGTAACGGTGAGATTATTGCAAGGGTAAACAGTTTAAACAATACCAACAACTTTGCAAAAGCTGGAGTAATGATGCGAAATAGCTTGGATGGAAACTCCAATCACGCTTATATGGCCATGTCTCCTGATGGCGGAATTGGAGAGCCTGCACAATATTTTCAGTGGAGGTCAGCTGCTTCGCCAAATTCCGGATCAACCACTGCGGCACCTTTGGCATTTGGTTCTTTGGTGCGTATTGTTCGTTCAGGGAATACCTTTACAGGATCCGTATCTACTGATAATGGTATTACTTGGACCGAAGTGGGCTCTCAAAATATCACAATGGGTACCACCATTTATGTAGGTTTGGCAACAACATCACATAACAACACGGTCATTACGGAAGCTACCTACCAAGACCTACAGTTTAATGCCGAAGCCGCAGGGACTCCTCCAACGGCGGATATTACCAACCCTATTGCGCCGGTTTCAGGAGAAATTCCCTTTACCGTAGATTTTGATGCCACTGGGTCTTCTGATACCAATGGCAGTATTACGGACTGGTCTTGGGACTTTGGAGATGGTAATACAGGGTCAGGGGAAACCATTTCCCATACCTTTTTAACCCCAGGCACGTACACTGTAACCCTAACGGTAACCGATAATGACAATGAAATTGATACGGCTACCGTGGAAATTACAGTAAACCCCACGGCAGATTGCAACGGAACTGCTATTAATGCGGAATATCGTATCCCTAGTATAACTGGGGGAGCGTATATAAACGCCAATCCTTTGGAAGATATTACCTTGACGGCCGAAGAGGGAGAACGGGTTATTTTAAGTATTGAACCAGCCACCAATCCAAGTGACGGAAACCCTTTGGAGTTTGAAGTGGAATATAATGATGGCGTTAACCCACCTACCATTGTAAAAGTAATGAATGCATCGGATTACGATGTTGCGAGTATTACAGCAGCACAGTCCGGTACGTATACCATGCGATCTAATCAAGGTTGCTCCGTTGACATAACGCTCAATGTAGGCGGTTTAGACTGTGTTAACGATGTCCGCGCCGAGTGGGCAATTAATGGGGTGTTTCTGCCAGAGGCACCAGATTATAACCAAGTCGATGTTACCGTAACGGAAGGAGATACGTTCATCATAGCTATGAATCCTAACAATATTCCTTTCGAAGTCGTATTCAACACAGTACAATTAAAAGATTTTAGCACACAAGATTATGCTTTCCCAGCGGATATTGCATTAACAGATGCCGGTCTTTACACCATAAATACGGGAGTAGGAGGCTGTTCTACGGCTATTAATTTAATCGTGAATGCATTGGATTGCGAAAACGACGTACGGGCAGAATGGGCTATCAATGGAACTTACTTCGAAGCGCCAAATTATAATACCGTAGATGTCACGGCACAGGCTGGAGATGCGTTCATCATTACCATGAACCCAAATAATGTAGCGTTTGAAGTCTTATTTGAAGGAGCCGTAGTACGAGGCTTCGATACGGCCGATTATATTCTTCCTGCTAACCTTACGACCGCAGATGCAGGTAGCTATGTGATCAATACGGAAACGGGCGGCTGTAGTACCGGTATTAACCTTACGATAGATGCTTTTGACTGTGAAGATGAAATACGCGCAGAATGGCAAGTGAATGCAGAAGGCTATCAAGTAGCCCCGTCTTATACAACCATACCTGTAAGCGTGGAAGAAGGAGATAATTTCCTAATCGCTATTGAACCTAATGTCGCCTTTCAAGTGTTGAAGGATGGTATTGAAGTTCGTGGATTTGGTACAGCGGATTATGTTTTCCCCGCGACATTGACCGCTGCAGATACGGGATTGTATACTATTAATACGGAAGCGGCAACAGGTTGTTCCACGGCCATTGATTTGACCGTAAACACCTTCTCCTGTGATGTGGATGATTTACGGCCACAATACACGGTTGACGGAAAAACCTTTCAGGCACAAGATATTGGGGATTTAACGATTACCGCCTTTTATGGAATGCCTTTGACCCTAGGTATATTTCAAGATGATATTGCCTACCGGGTACTGGATGCCGACAATAATGAAGTAAAACCGCTGAATCTAGATGCTTTTACCATACCTGCCATGTTAGATACCAACGTAGGGCCGTATACCATAGAAACGGCAGCAGGTTGTACCAGTACCTTTACCATCAATTTGGAATGTGGGGATAATTTTTACTACATCACTAGAAATGGAGTAGAATACAGTGGGGAAAACTTTATCCCTATTAATGAAGGAGATCGTATTATTTTATTTTCTGATTTAGACCCCTCGGCGGATGTTACCTTTATCTATCCTGATGGCGTTACGGTTGCCAATCAGCCTACTTTGGATTTATTACAGGTAGATGCCACGGACTCCGGTATTTACACCCTTTCTGTTGCGGGAGGGCTATGCACCTATGAAATAGACATCCAGGTACAATGTGATCAGCCTCCGGGTATTGACATGTACCTTAATTTTTATGGCAATCAAGAACTGAACGTAGAGGCCTACTCCCTTGGAATAGGGTCTGATACTCAGCTGGGCTTTTTGGGGATTACGGATTATACCGTTACCGCACCGGATGGTACAGTTTCCGTTGGTGAAATGGATTTAGGCGAAATTACGGTTGCGGACCGAGGTGTCTATACCCTATTGCCCGATGGCGGCTGTCCCTACCTGTTCTTCTTAGAAGTATGTGACGGTGAACCTGCGGTACCGGAATACACCATTAATGGCGTAACCACCCAAGGTTTTGGACCTATTTACCTTAAGGGTAATGTGGACTCCTTTCAACTGGGCATGGTAGGCAACCCTAACGGCGTTGTGGTTTACCCAACGGGTCTAGAAAGATATAATGGCGTATCCGATTTCTTCCCCAGAGCTGGTTGTGCACTGCAGGGCACTTGGCAATTTCGTAATGATATTGGTTGTGACCTAGGATCTGTAGAAGTCTATGTAAGTTTAGATTTTGCAGATTATAATGGAGACATTACCGTAAATGGTACGGTCATTACCGATACCGATGTAAGCCTAAATCCAGGGGATCCTTTTACATTGGCACATCCAAATTTAACCGATTATGATATTGTAGATCCTAGCGGAAATGTTATTTCAGGGGCATTGAACATTGCTTCATTGACCACTGCGGATGCTGGTAGTTATATATTAGTGAACAATGACGTTCCTCAACGCTGTTCTGTACGCATCAATTTGATCGTAGGTGGCTGTGATACGTCCGATTTTGTACCGGAATTCAGGGTGAACACGGAACCCTTACAACAAAATCTCAACTTTACGACGATTGATTTCGGCGACCAATTTTATTTAGGTCTAGATTCCTTAGGAGCATATACGGTAACCGACCCATCAGGAACGGTAACCAATGGTGCTTTGACCATACCGAGTGCGGCAACATCGGATATTGGTGCCTACACTTTAACCGATAACAGCGGTTGTAGTATCATATTTAATCTGGATGTAATTTGTAACGGAGCAGGAAATCTGGTTTCGGAAGTAACCTTCTTTAACTTCACCTATACTGGTGTCTCCAATATTGGTGTGGATGTGGATGCTTCGGTAGACTTGGGTATTCAGGGAGAAACCAATTTTGTAGTGGTATCACCAGATGGAACGGTTAATACCCCTGGCACCTTTACTTTCATTGCATCTGCTGCGACTCAAGGATTGTACGAATTGCGTTCTGAAAATGGAGGATGCAGCACTACGGTCTTTATTGGGGTTTGCGGAACAGATACGCTAGTTGCCGAATACAGTATAAACGGCGCACCCTTGGTAACCGGAAATACGCAAATAGATCTCAATGAAGGGGATTCCTTTAGTATTGGGGTGGAAAATTTAAACCCAAGTAATTATAGTATAATAGACCCTTTCACGGGAAGCGTTACGAACGGAACCTTTACTATTGCCGCCATTACCACCGCGTATACGGGTACATGGCGTTTAAGCAATAATCTAACGGGCTGTGTACAAGATGTAGCAATAGTAGTTACCGCTACAACGGGGAACGAAGCACCTATAGCGGTAGCCGCAGCGACACCCTTAAATGGTAATGCTGCCCTACTGGTGAATTTTGATGGTAGTGGTTCTTCAGATGATAATGGAATTGTTACTTATAGCTGGGATTTTGGGGACGGTAGCCCTATTGAGACTGGACCGAATCCTACACATACCTATTTAACAGGTGGTGTATATACGGCTACACTTACTGTAACGGATAATAATGGAGTTGACAATGTGAACACCGATACGAATACGGTAGTTATTACCGTAAATGCGGTTCCCGTTGCGGTAGTCGTGGCAGACCCACTTTCAGGAGATGCACCTTTATTGGTAAACTTTACCGGTAGCGGTTCAACGGATGACAACGCAGTGGTTTCCTATGCATGGGACTTTGCCGATGGTAGTCCACTGGATACCAATGCGGATACCTCCTATACTTTCAATACACCAGGTACTTATGACGTAGTATTGACCGTGACCGATGCCGAAGGACTTTCCGATACCGAGACCGTGACCATCACCGTGACCGATCCTGTCGTGAACGAAGCTCCGGTCGCAGTAGTCGTGGCAGACCCGATTTCAGGGGATGCACCTTTATTGGTAAACTTTACCGGTAGCGGTTCAACGGATGATACTGCCGTGGTTTCCTATGCATGGGACTTTGCCGATGGTAGTCCGGTGGATACCAATGCGGATACCTCCTATACTTTCAATACACCAGGTTCGTACGAAGTGGAACTGACCGTGACCGATGCCGAAGGACTTTCCGATACCGAGACCGTGACCATTACCGTGACCGATCCTGTCGTAAACGATGCGCCCGTTGCGGTAGTCGTGGCAGACCCGATTTCAGGGGATGCACCTTTATTGGTGAACTTTACCGGTAGCGGTTCAACGGATGATACTGCCGTGGTTTCCTATGCATGGGACTTTGCCGATGGTAGTCCGGTGGATACCAATGCGGATACCTCCTATACTTTTAATACGCCAGGTTCGTACGAAGTGGAACTGACCGTGACCGATGCCGAAGGACTTTCCGATACCGAGACCGTGACCATCACCGTGACCGACCCTGTCGTGAACGATGCGCCCGTTGCGGTAGTCGTGGCAGACCCACTTTCAGGGGATGCACCTTTATTGGTCAACTTTACCGGTAGTGGTTCAACGGATGATACTGCCGTGGTTTCCTATTCGTGGGACTTTGCCGATGGTAGTCCGCTGGATACCAATGCGGATACCTCCTATACTTTCAATACACCAGGTTCGTACGAAGTGGAACTGACCGTGACCGATGCCGAAGGACTTTCCGATACCGAGACCGTGACCATTACCGTGACCGATCCTGTCGTGAACGATGCGCCCGTTGCGGTAGTCGTGGCCGACCCACTTTCAGGGGATGCACCTTTACTGGTAAACTTTACCGGTAGCGGTTCAACGGATGATACTGCCGTGGTTTCCTATTCGTGGGATTTTGCCGATGGTAGTCCGCTGGATACCAATGCGGATACCTCCTATACTTTCAATACACCAGGTTCGTACGAAGTGGAACTGACCGTGACCGATGCCGAAGGACTTTCCGATACCGAGACCGTGACCATTACCGTGACCGACCCTGTCGTAAACGATGCGCCCGTTGCGGTAGTCTTGGCAGACCCTATTTCAGGGGATGCGCCTTTATTGGTAAACTTTACAGGTAGCGGTTCAACGGATGATACTGCCGTGGTTTCCTATTCGTGGGACTTTGCCGACGGTAGTCCGGTGGATACCAATGCGGATACTTCTTATACTTTTAATACACCAGGTTCGTACGAAGTGGAACTGACCGTGACCGATGCCGAAGGGCTTTCCGATACCGAGACCGTGACCATTACCGTGACCGATCCTGTCGTAAACGATGCGCCCGTTGCGGTAGTCGTGGCCGACCCACTTTCAGGGGATGCACCTTTACTGGTAAACTTTACCGGTAGCGGTTCAACGGATGATACTGCCGTGGTTTCCTATTCGTGGGACTTTGCCGACGGTAGTCCGGTGGATACCAATGCGGATACTTCTTATACTTTTAATACACCAGGTTCGTACGAAGTGGAACTGACCGTGACCGATGCCGAAGGACTTTCCGATACCGAGACCGTGACCATCACCGTGACCGACCCTGTCGTGAACGATGCGCCCGTTGCGGTAGTCGTGGCAGACCCACTTTCAGGGGATGCACCTTTATTGGTCAACTTTACCGGTAGTGGTTCAACGGATGATACTGCCGTGGTTTCCTATGCATGGGATTTTGCCGATGGTAGTCCGCTGGATACCAATGCGGATACCTCCTATACTTTCAATACACCAGGTTCGTACGAAGTGGAACTGACCGTGACCGATGCCGAAGGACTTTCCGATACCGAGACCGTGACCATTACCGTGACCGATCCTGTCGTGAACGATGCGCCCGTTGCGGTAGTCGTGGCCGACCCACTTTCAGGGGATGCACCTTTACTGGTAAACTTTACCGGTAGCGGTTCAACGGATGATACTGCCGTGGTTTCCTATTCGTGGGATTTTGCCGATGGTAGTCCGCTGGATACCAATGCGGATACCTCCTATACTTTCAATACACCAGGTTCGTACGAAGTGGAACTGACCGTGACCGATGCCGAAGGACTTTCCGATACCGAGACCGTGACCATTACCGTGACCGACCCTGTCGTAAACGATGCGCCCGTTGCGGTAGTCTTGGCAGACCCTATTTCAGGGGATGCGCCTTTATTGGTAAACTTTACAGGTAGCGGTTCAACGGATGATACTGCCGTGGTTTCCTATTCGTGGGACTTTGCCGACGGTAGTCCGGTGGATACCAATGCGGATACTTCTTATACTTTTAATACACCAGGTTCGTACGAAGTGGAACTGACCGTGACCGATGCCGAAGGGCTTTCCGATACCGAGACCGTGACCATTACCGTGACCGCTGATAATTGTGCAGGCAGCATTACGCCCATGTATGTAATAGAAGGGGTATTGGGTCAAGGTTTGTCAGAAATCATCGTACCAGTAGGGACGCCCTTATTATTGACTACAGTTCAGCGCATCCCTTTCAGTATCACACGACCTAATGGAGAAGTGGTGGAAGATAACATTAACATTAAATTCTTTGAGTTGGAAGATGCAGGAACCTATACATTTACCAATGAAAGTGGCTGTAGCTTTGATTTAACGGTTCAAATAGATTTAAACGGAGCTTTAACGGCTGACAACGATTTCGGTACCTTGGTATTGTTTCCAAATCCTATTACCGACCAGAATGTAGCCATAGATATGAGTGCCTTTGTTGGCGAATCCATGACTGTAGGACTCTATGATATTAGCGGCAAGTTACTACAACAATACCTGGTTCCAGAAACACATGAACCTACCGTAATTTTTGACTTGCCCATCTTGAATGCAGGTATTTACCATGTAATTATTGGTTTGGACAGTACAGGGGAAGTAGTATTACGTAAACTGATAAAACGTTAGTTCTTTTCGAACAATTCTCTGGACCAGACAATACAGTAATAAAAAAGGCCACTGCTAAAGTGGCCTTTTTTTATTGGTATTTTTAAATTGAATCTAAACTAAGGGAGTAAATAGTTTAAAAACTCCTCTAAATTGGTGTAACCATCCCCATCATCATCTCCGTTATGGTCTTGGACCATTGGATCTAAACCACGACTTCTTTCCCATGCATCATCCATACCATCTCCGTCATTATCTTGATAAATATTTTCTGAACAATCTAAATTGATTTCATCCTCATAAAAACCATCTCCTCTTAATGTGCCCGAAGTAGGGCGAGATTCTCCGCTAAAAAATCTAGAAAGTATGTCTGCATCATTATTATCACTAGGAAGAGCACCAACATTATCAAGAATTTGCAAATTACTTGACGATATCGCCTCAATACCACTTTCTTCATACGGTACATTTACCTTGAAATCGGCAATTACCGGTGAATTTTCTTCTAACAATCCTCCATTATTTAAGTCTATATTATCAAATAAATAAAGTTCAGTATTAGGTCTTTGTTTATCAGTTCTATTTTCCCCAGCCTCAGTTAAATTGAATCGATATCTATTTTTATTAGAGTTAGACCTTTTGTAAACATTACCAATATAACTTGTCTTTAATCCATATGTAATTACTCCAATCGTACCTACATCATAGATAATATTATTAATTATTTCAGCTCTTAAATAATCGGTAACTTCATTGACCTCTATTGCATCTTCTTCTCCAAAATCAGCAAACCATGGTGCTGTCCCGGGAGAAGAAACTAGAGGAGCTCTGTCGTTACCAAAAGCAAAATAATTATTATATAATGATAGTTTTTCACACCCAGAAGACACAAGTACTAGATGATTATTCTGCGAACTAATCGAATTTTGAATAGTAATATTTTTAACATATGCAGAGTTTGGAGTGTTCCAAGCTACACCAGCATTTGCGACTATAAAATTTTCGTTGTTGGAAAAAGCTACAGAACAATGGTCAATAACGATATTTTCTATAGTCGTTCCTAAATTCCAATTTTTAACTGTCAAACCGTCGTAACTAAAACTATTCGGATTGTAACCTCTTCTTATTCTTAGATTTCTAACTATAACATTAGAAGCCTGAACAGATAATTCATTTCCTGTAATAGAAATTCCCTGTCCGGGCGCAGTTTGACCTGCAATCGTCAAATCGCCATTCCTAATATTAAGTGGTGCTTGCAGTTTAATCGTACCACAAACTTTAAATATTATCGTCCTTGTACCTGTTCCTTCAATACCAAACCTTAAAGAACCTATTCCCGAATCATTTAAATTTGTCACCTCATATACATATCCCCCTCTACCTCCAGTAGTATTCCTACCAAAACCCTCCGCAGTTGGGAAAGCCTTTAATTCCATAGCAAAATCATCGGTTGGGTCATCCTCCGGAATTGGCTCTTCCTCAACAGGTGTTTCCTCTTCAGCAGATTCTTCTTCAGCAGCTTCTTGTTCTTCTAATAAAAGCTCAGCTTCGTTTTGAGCTATCATTTCTGCAAATAAATCGGAATCCTTTGCACAAGAACTAGAAAGTAATAACACAGTTACGGTGAGAAAAAGAAGTGTAGGCTTCTTTAGTAGGTTTTTAAATAAATTCATAAGACACTAAGATTTGGTTTATAAAAGTAGGAGTTAATTGCATTTAATAGTCGAAATGACCTTTTTTTTCGATGAAATACCATTTTTTCTAAAACAACCTGCTTTTTATCGGATAAAATCAAACTAATTGTAGTCTAAATTTGACAACAAGGGTGTTACGGAGTAAAATGAAGTATGGATTTTAATTTCTTTTTTTTTAACAATTTTTCACACTTTATTCGATAAACGGTTATTTTTATTAACATATCAAAGAAGCTCATTATCATTAAGTTAGTGAAAAAGAGTGCTTTTTTAACATCCACCCCAGAACACTATCGAGTAACCTTTACAAGATGAAATCTTCTCCCCCGAAGCTTCGGGACTAATTTTGTTCGTCCCTCACAAAATTCACTAGAAGTGACATTGAATGCTGTAGCGTATTATAGCTACCCTATCGAGCGGAGTCGAGATAAAAGACCCAAATAGCATACACGTAGAACTTGTTGTCTTCACCTATCCAGATGTATTGACTTCGACTCCACTCGGTCAACAATAAAATTTAGTTTCATCAAGGAAATGAGGGAAGCTAAAAATCTATGCTATACCCTTATAACAGACTTCTACTCCGCTCAATCTCCAAATTGACAGTACTAGAAAAAAGTTGATGAACCATAAATGAACTTCGGCGCTACTACGTCAAAGCTTTGACCACACCCTTTGCGACCAAAAACGCTCGCCCTGAGCATAGTCGAAGGGAACAACCAAAAACCATAAACCAGAAAACAGAAAACAGAAACCAACAACTAGTCATTACTTCCTCCTTACATACTAAAGAACCCTTTTATCTGTTATATTAAAAGTTCATCTAATTCCTTACGCTAATTAGTGGCATTTAACGATCTTTGCAGAAAATTTTACACCAACCATGAATATCAAAAACTTAGAATTACATCCTGATTATCATATACTTGTCACCGGTGGAGCCGGTTTTATAGGCTCCAATTTATGTGAAGCACTATTGAACAACGGGAACAGGGTAACTTGCTTTGATAATTTTGCGACAGGACATCAAAAGAATATCGCGCATTTAAGGGCTAATCCTAATTTTAATCTTATTGAAGGCGATATCCGAAATCTAGCCGATTGCCACAAGGCATGCCATGAAGTAGATTATGTTTTGCATCAAGCAGCCCTAGGATCCGTTCCCAGATCAATTAATGACCCCATCACGAGCAATGCGGTAAATGTTTCTGGGTTTTTAAATATGTTAGTAGCGGCAAGGGATGCCAAAATAAAACGTTTTGTCTATGCAGCGAGCTCTTCTACCTATGGCGATTCCGAAAGCCTGCCAAAAGTGGAGGATGTTATTGGAAAACCGCTTTCCCCCTACGCCATCACCAAGTATGTAAATGAATTGTATGCTGAAATTTTCAGCAATACCTATGGTCTGGAAACCATTGGTCTACGTTATTTTAATGTATTTGGACGCAAGCAAGACCCCAATGGAGCCTACGCCGCCGTAATTCCTAAATTCGTTATGAAATTAATGGCGCATGAATCTCCTGTTATTAACGGGGATGGTTCCTATTCTAGGGATTTCACCTATATCGATAATGTAATTGAAATGAACGTACGAGCCCTTTTGGGAACTACACCAGAAGCGATCAATACCGTTTATAATGTGGCCTTTGGCGAACGGACCGATTTAAATGAATTAGTGGCACTCTTAAAAGAATATTTAGGCGCATTTGACCCTAAAATTAAAACGATTGAAACGAGCTATGGTCCAAATAGACAGGGAGATGTCCCGCATTCCTTAGCGGCCATAACTAAAGGAAAATCTTTATTAGGGTACGACCCTCAATTTGATATCAAAAAAGGTCTGAAGGAAGCTGTTAACTGGTATTGGAAAAATTTGAAGTAATGCTTTCTATTGTAAAAGAAGACCTTTATAGATACACAGGAGAAATTAGTTATAAAGCGTTTAAGCAGGCGTTGAAAATACCTGGTTTTAAATTTACATTTGCTTTAAGAAAAATCCAGCACTCCAAAAAGTTAAGCTTTTCTGGTATTTACTACAGATTATTGTTTCAAAGGTATATGTATAGATATGGTTTTCAAATGCCAAATTTTACGAAAATTGGAAAAGGCTTTTATATAGGTCATTTTGGTAATATAGTAATTAATGGTAAAGCGGTTATTGGCAATTGGTGTAATATTTCTCAAGGAGTGACTATAGGTGAAACTTTTAGAGGCCCAAAAAAAGGTACTCCAAGGATAGGGAATGAAGTTTGGATAGGTACTAATAGCGTAATTGTAGGGAATATCAAAATCGGGAGTAACGTAATGATTGCTCCATTGACCTTTGTCAACATAGATATCCCAGATAATTCTTTAGTAATTGGAAACCCCTGTCAAATAATACCTAAAAGTAATGCTACCGAAGGATATATTAACAACATCTATAATAAAAAGGTATGAAAATAACAGTAATTGGCACCGGATATGTTGGCTTAGTTACGGGTACTTGTTTTGCCGAAATGGGCAATAAAATAACCTGTGTAGACATTGATAAAACCAAAATAGCGAACCTTACCAAAGGTATCATTCCTATCTATGAACCGGGATTGGAGGCTATGGTAAAACGTAATGTCGCCAACGGCACCCTTACTTTTGATACGGTATTATCCAATAGTATCGGAGATTGTGATATGGCATTTATAGCTGTTGGAACACCCATGGGCGAAGATGGTTCCGCAGATTTGCAATACGTATTACAAGTTGCCAAATCTATTGGAGAACATATGCAGAATCCGCTCATTGTTGTGGATAAATCTACCGTTCCTGTAGGAACGGCGGATAAGGTAAAGACTGTGATTGCAGAAGAATTGAAGAAAAGAAAAAAGGATATTCCTTTTCATGTCGTGTCCAATCCTGAATTTCTCAAAGAGGGAGATGCCATTAGTGATTTTATGAAACCGGACCGTGTGGTGGTAGGTACGGATGACAAGGATACCGCTGAAAAAATGCGACAGTTATATGCACCTTTCTTTAGGAGTAGTATGGACCGATTAATTACTATGGACGTACGCTCGGCAGAAATGACCAAATACGTAGCCAACGCCATGTTGGCTACAAAAATTTCCTTTATGAACGAAATCGCCAATATCTGTGAGTTGGTCGGTGCAGACGTGAACAAAGTACGGATCGGTATTGGTTCGGACAGCAGAATAGGCTACAGCTTTATTTATCCAGGCAGTGGTTACGGAGGATCCTGTTTTCCGAAAGACGTTAAAGCATTGAAGAAAGCAGCGGAACAAAATGGCTACGAGGCTAGATTAATTACCGCTGTAGAAGAAGTAAACGACAATCAAAAATTTGTCATCGCCAATAAGATCATTGCGCAGTACGGTACGGATTTAAAAGGTAAAACCTTTGCAGTTTGGGGTCTGGCCTTTAAACCGGGAACAGATGACATGCGAGAAGCACCGGCTATCTATATTATAAAAAAATTAGTTGCCTTAGGAGCTCAGGTAAAAGCATACGATCCCAAAGCCATACCCGAAGCACAGCATTTTTATTTAAAAGATACCCCTAATGTACACTTTACGGATACGAAGTATGATGCTCTGACCGATGCGGATGCCATGCTCTTGTTAACGGAATGGAAGGAATTTCGTTCGCCCGATTTTATGGAAATTAAAGATCGCCTTAAAAATCCAGTAATATTCGACGGAAGAAACCAATACAATGATGAACGAATGTCCGAATTGGGTTTTGAATACCATCAAATTGGTAAAAAATAAATAAAGTAAAACACTAACAATCTAATAAAATGAGTACTATTAAAATTGCCGTAATCGGTTTGGGTTATGTAGGCCTGCCCCTGGCCCGTTTATTTGCCACCAAATACAACGTCGTAGGTTTTGACATCAATCAGGAGCGTGTTTCGGGCTTACAAGCCGGAAGTGATAGCACCCTTGAGGTAGATGATGCCACCTTGCAGGCCGTTTTAAAGTCTAAAGATACGGATGGTAATGGTCTTTTATGCTCTAGTAATAGTGCCGATATTGCGGATTGCAATTACTATATTGTGACCGTCCCTACGCCAGTGGACAGTACCAACCGCCCTATTCTGACCCCTTTGTACAAATCGAGTGAGACCGTAGGAAAAGTGTTAAAAAAGGGAGATATTGTCGTATACGAATCTACAGTATATCCCGGGGTTACGGAGGAGGAATGTGTACCTGTACTAGAGCGTATCAGTGGTCTAAAATTTAACGAAGATTTTTTTGTAGGCTATTCTCCGGAGCGTATAAACCCGGGAGACAAGGAGCATACGGTTGAAAAGATACTGAAAGTCACTTCCGGTTCTACCCCGGAGATCGGTAAAAAAGTAGATGCCCTTTATGCTTCGGTCATTACGGCAGGCACCCATTTGGCACCGACCATAAAAGTTGCAGAGGCTGCAAAAGTGATCGAAAATTCGCAGCGCGATATCAATATTGCCTTTGTAAACGAGTTGGCAAAGATCTTTAATCTCATGGATATAGATACGCATAGCGTTCTGGAGGCTGCTGGTACCAAATGGAACTTCCTTCCCTTTAAACCAGGCTTGGTCGGTGGGCATTGTATTGGGGTAGACCCTTATTATTTGGCACAACGCGCACAGGAATTTGGCTACCATCCGGAAATTATTTTAGCAGGAAGGCGCTTAAACGATGGTATGGGCAAGTATGTGGCCAGTGAGGTCATTAAACTCATGGTACAAAAAGATGTAAAAATCAAAGGTGCGAAAATATTGGTACTAGGAATCACGTTTAAGGAAAACTGTCCCGATGTACGCAATACCAAAGCGGTTGACGTGATCTACAGTCTTAAAGAATACAGTACAGAGGTAACCATTTACGATCCCTGGGCATCCAGTACAGAAGTAGTAGAGGAATACAAGTTAAGTACAACACAGGAACTGCCTAAGGACACCTATGATGCCATTGTGCTCACGGTAGCCCATAAAGAGTTTCTTGGTTTAAATCTAAGAAGTATGCTAAAATCAAACGGAGTACTTTATGATGTAAAAGGTATTTTAACCGAGGACATAGAAGGGCGCCTTTAGTGAAAATTCATATTTGAAGATTCTACTCTTTTAAAATAAACTGAACTAATCATCTCTACATGTTCTATAAACTCGTTTCAAGCATAAAGCAAAAGCTTTCAAATTCAGTTTTACAGAACATTCTACTAGTAGGAGGTATTACGCTTATAGTTAAATTAATTTCATTTTATAAGGAAACCTTAATAGCCTCTTATTTTGGGTTATCAGAATTATTGGACACTTATTATATTGCAATATTAATACCTTCTTTTATTCAAAATGTTTTTGTTGGTTCGCTCAAAAATTTATTCATACCAAATTATATAATTGAAACTAAAACTACCAACAACAGAAAAGCTTTTCAGACTCTTACTATATTGGCGATACTAATCTTAACAATTATTTTAGTGCTGTTTGCGTTAGTGTTTTCTGAGTTTTTTTTGGAAAGTGTTTTTCCAGAGCATTCTCCTCAATATTATGGTTTAATAAGAAAACAACTTTATATAGCCCTACCTTGTCTTTTCTTTTGGGGGCTTTCTAGTTTGTTGAGCGGGCTACTAGAAATTGAAGGTTATTTCTTAATCTCTAATCTATCTCAATTATTTACCCCTTTAACAATCATTGTTTGTTTATTTTTTTTCGCATCGACCTTTGGTGATTATACACTTGTAGTTGGATTACTTTTAGGAAGTATTTTCAATTTTTTTTATTTACTTCTTTTTACAATAAATAAAAAATCACTCTATTTAGGTGAAATTTCAATCAATACTAATATGCAAATGATGATGCGACAATATTCTCCTAAAGTTATTTCCGGTTTACTTACGGGAATCAACCCATTTGTAGATCAATTCTTTGCCGCGCAATTGGTGATTGGTTCCATTGCGGCGATTAACTATGGAATCAAAATACCCACATTCATTGTTGGCATTGCATTAGTAGCTTTTGGAAACGTTTTACTACCCCATTTTTCTAAATTAATTACTGAAGATATCCAAAAAGCCTTTATTCAACTAAAGAAAATTCTAATTATTTTATTTTTGATATCGTCGTTGTTTGCAATAGTTGCAATATTTTTTTCATCAGATATTGTTCGAATTTTATTTGAAAGAAATCAGTTTAATTCAGGAAATACATTTGTTGTATCTAACCTGCAAAAAATATCTTTAGCTAACGTTCCATTTTATCTATGCACATTGATCTCTGTTTATTTTTTAACAGCCTTGAACAAAAATAGATTTATGGCTTGGATTTCCTTATTTAACTTAGTTCTAAACTTATTCTTAAACTTTTTTTTAGTTAAAAAACTAGGAGTATACGGTCTTGCATGGAGTACCACTATAGTATATTTCATATCTAATGCATTTTTTATGATTTTTATTTACAAACAATTTAAAAGAGCCATATAAATTGAATAGTTCCAAAAAGAATATTGCATTTTACATACATGATTTAGGTGCTGGTGGTGCCGAAAGGGTAGTCGTCAACCTATGTAATTCCTTAAAAGAGAATTATAACGTTTATATTATTACCAACTACAACCAATTTAATTATTATAAAATTGAAACCGATGTTGTCAGATTAGTTCTAAGTAATACCTCTAACAAAAGTAAAGGTAAATTATCCTCAATTTTAGAAAATTTCAAAAGAGTAAAATCCATATCCAAATTTGTAAAAAAATATAATATTAACCTACTAATTGGCTTTACTACCCACTGCTCTGTTTTGGCAATATTAGCCGCAAGAAGATGTCAAATTCCAGTAATTGTAAGTGAAAGAAGTAATCCAAATTATGATACTCAAAACATCTTTTGGTCAACCTTGAGAAAATTCTCTTATCCTTTGGCCAATAAATTAATTGTTCAAAATAAAGGAAACGTAGAGTATTTTAAAAATTTAGTTGATTCAAGAAAAATTAAAATAATATTAAATCCAATTTCAGAAGAGTTAAGGAAAAAACTAAAAGATAATTCTAGAAATTATGGGCATAAAAACATTTTAAATGTCGGGCGTCTAGATAATAATAAAGCTCAAGATTTATTAATCAGGGTATTTGCGAATCTTAATCTTGAAGGGTGGACATTGACCCTCGTAGGAGATGGCAACAAAAAAGAAGAATATCAAAACCTAGTAAAACAACTTAATGTTACGGATAAAGTTAAATTTATAGGTAGAGTTAAAAATGTGTCTAAGTACTATTTTGAATCAGATATTTTTGCTTTTACTTCTAAATCAGAAGGATTGCCAAATGCCCTAATGGAAGCTTTATATTATGGTTTAGCCTGTATTTCCACAAACTGCCCTTTTGGACCTGAAGAACTAATAACCCATGGTGAGAACGGCTTTCTAATCCCTGTTGAAAATCAAAATCAACTGGAAGTGTACATCATGGAATTAGTTAATAAACCAGATTTAATAGAAAAAATGGGAAAAGAAGCCTCAATTAGAGCTAAGAAATTTGAAATTGAAAATATTGTTCTAGAATGGGTTAATGAAATAGAATCTTTAGTTCAAATAAATGGAATGGGATGAAATATATTTATCAAAATAGGAGAGAAATCCTAAAACACTTAATTCTATCACTTTTCCTGCTAAATCTACCAGGTTTTTTATTTGTAAAATTAAATCCTTCCGTCTCAAGTTTTGCGAGTATCGCCTCATACATTCTTTTAATTATTTATTACATATCAGCTAAGGATAAAGGAAGACCTAACATGTGGATGTTTTTTTTAGTAATCTTATATTATTCCGTTTCTACATTATCCGGTCAGGAATTCACTCCGGAACCCTATTTTTATTTAATAGATATTTTTAAACTTTTGGTAGTTGTTATTTGTGGTCAGCAATTAATAATGAACACTACCTTAAAGGAACTTAATTACTACTTAATTATTGGTGCTCTTACTGTTCTTGCACATATATTTCTATTCTTTGACCCAATAAAAGATTCAGGTCGTTTTTATGGGTTTTATTTAAACCCGAACTCAGCAGGGTTTATTTGTTTAATAGGTTATAGTTTTACTTTTGCTTTAAAGAATAAGCCTCGTCTGATAAACCAAATTATATTTACTGCGATGGGCTTACTTACCTTTTCTCGTACTTTTTTATTGATATGGGTATTAATTAATATAATTTCGTTAAAAGTTAGTTTCAAAAATATTAAGTTTTTTGTGTATGGTTTTATTATCATTTCCATTTTGATAAGTTTTTCTGACCTACTACCTTTTCAAAACGTAAGATTAAAACAACTTACTGATTTTTTTAATGGAAACCAGATAAATGTTAGCGAAGTAAATGAAGATTCTCGATCGGGAACATGGTCATTATATTATAGTTACATAATTAATAAACCCTTTTTCGGAAATGGATTAAACTCTTTTGAAGGAGGACTCGTATCTCAACAAATAGGTTTTCCAGTGGGTGTACATAATAGTTATCTAAAAGTTTTAGGCGAAGCGGGGCTTTTTGTTTTTATCTATTTCTTAATGATGAATTTTAAAATGGTTTCACAAAGCATCAAATTATTTAGGTCTAAACCATATTTGTTTATTGCCTTATTTTCCTTACTTGTATTTCTGCTAACAAACCATGAATATTTCTCGATTCATTACATATTATTAATTTCTATGTGGATACAAAATCAATTGATTATTTATTCTATAAACAACAGACTACTCAGCAATATCTACTAATTAGAACCTAAAATAAATATATGTGTGGTATATACTTGACCAATATCCCCTTCAACAGAGAAGAGGTTAAAATCAAATTAGAGAAAATACAATATCGAGGTCCCGATCATACGGGTGTCTCTAAAGTGGACAATATTACACTAGGACACTTGCGTTTATCCATTTTAGATCTAGACCCACGCTCTAATCAACCCATGAACTATGAACAATACCATATTACCTTTAATGGTGAAATTTATAACTATCTGGATATAAAAACTGAATTAGAAAAGTTAGGTTATTATTTTAAAACAACATCTGATACCGAGGTTCTATTAATGGGTTTTAAGCATTGGGGTAAAGCTTTACTACCTAAATTAAATGGCATGTTTGCTTTTTGTATTTACAATAGTGAGACTAAAAAAGTTTTCTGTGCTAGAGATCGCATGGGTGTAAAACCCTTTTATTACTATTGGAATAGAGGGGAATTTGAGATTTGCAGCCAACTAAGACCTATAGCAAAAGGTAAAGAATTATTTGAGGAAGCTATTCCCATGTATTTAGAAACTAGATACATACCCTCCCCATATTCTATTTATAAGAACGTTTATAAATTACCTCCGGGTAAATTTATGGTTATCGATACCTTGAACAACAACCTTAAAATAGAAGAGTATTGGAATCTAGAAAGAGTTTTGCCTTCAACATTAAGCTACGAAGATGCAAAATCTAACTTGCATGATTTAATTCGTGATGCTGTTAAAATTCGTTTGCAATCAGATGTTCCTATTGGTACATTTTTATCAGGCGGTATTGATTCCTCATTGGTATCAGCAATAGCAGCAGAACAATCGGAAAGAAAAATAAAGACCTTTACCATAGGTTTCGAAAATCCAGAATACAACGAAAGTGATGTTGCTGAGCAGTTTGCCCAAATTATTGGGTCTGAACATACCACAACCATGTGTACTTCTAAAGATATTTTAGAGCTGATTCCAAAAGTTTTTGAAGTTTATGATGAGCCTTTTGCCGACGAATCTGCCTTACCATCATTATTGTTAAATCAAGTCACTAAAAAACACGTTACTGTTGCCCTATCTGGTGATGGTGGTGATGAAAGTTTTTTAGGCTACAATCATTTTAATAGGCTACAAAAATATTTTCCAATTTATAATTTTCCCCTTTGGTTCAGAAAGTTTATTTCAAAAACACCCGCACCTAGTTTATTGGGGGTTGGTTCTGAAGCAGGAATTAACTCTCTTATTACGAAAGACGCCGATGAATTAATTGCCAATACTTTTCTCGGTGCAGAAGCGATTACTGAAAATTCAAATAGAAATTGGCTGCATTCACACTATTCAGATTATAAAGCATGGGCTAAAAACCCCCTTCAGCGGGCGGCTGATTTAAATATTAAATTATGGCTTGAAAACGATAGCAACGTAAAGGTTGATCGTGCTAGCATGGCTTATTCTGTTGAAGTACGTAGTCCTTTTTTAGATTATAGAATTGTTGAATTTGCCAGAAACTTACCCATAAAATATAGATATGAAAATGGTATCGGAAAACTTATTTTAAGGGACATACTTGAAGAGTATATCCCTAGAAATATCTTCTCACAACCAAAGAAAGGCTTTGGAGTACCTTTAGGCCATTGGATTCAAAAAGAATTAAAAGAAGAAATTCTTGATTCTTTAAATGACGAATTCTTGACTACCATACCTTATTTAGATATAAAGAAATTTAAAAAACAACTTTCATCGCACATGAAAGGAGAATTAAACAACCAAGCTAATATTTGGAAACTATACGTGCTGAAAAAATGGTTTGATATAAAGAAAGTCTAAGATGAAATATAAAATAGACTTCATTATTGGTAGTTTAAGGTCCGGAGGGGCTGAGCGGGTAGTTGTTAATTTAGCCAACCATCTAGCCTCAAAAAATCATGAAATTCGAATAATAACCTTTATTGATGGTGATTTCTATGATTTAAATCCTAGAATTAACAGAATTCGTTTTCATAAAAAAAGGATAATTCAACAAGCCATACCAAGAGCACTATTTAATCTAGCCAGATTTTATAAAAAAAAGAAGAACAGACCAAATGTTATAAGCTCACATATAGGACTCATGGGAATGGCTACAATTCCTATTGCCAAGTTATATAAAATTAAAATCATAGTTTCAGAGCATTCCAATCATTTAAGGTTTATCAATAATTTTTCTAATCGTATTGTTTGGGACTTTTTATATCCTAAAGTAAATGCAATTACAATATTAACTAGATACGATTTAGAATATTTTAAGCAAAAAAATGAGAACGTGATTGTTATGGAAAATCCATGTTCCTTTAGGCCAAGCAAAGGTTTAGATAAAGAAAAAACTATACTTGCCGTAGGTAACATGAATCGCTATGAAGAAAAAGGTTTTGATAATTTATTAAAGGGATTAGCTAAAGTATTGCCTGAAAACAAAGAATGGAAAGTAAAGCTAGTTGGTGGTGGCGATAATGGTATTTCAACTTTAAAAGAATTAGTTAAAGATTTAAAAATCGAACATTTTGTGACTTTTACAGGTTTCAGGAACGATGTGAATTTTTTAATGCAAAAATCGGAAATATTCGTCCTAAGTTCTAAATATGAAGGAATGCCAATGGCACTATTAGAGGCATTATCGCAAGAAATGGCATGCATAGCCTATGATTGCGTCTCTGGACCATCGGACATTATAAATAGCGGTGAAAACGGAATTTTAGTAGAAAACCAGAATCTCGATAAACTTATCTCTAACATTGTTAAAGTAATGAAAGATGATGAGCTTAGGAATAATTTAGGTAGAAATGGTTTTCAAAACCTAAAGAGATACGACATTAGTGAAGTTGGAGATAAATGGATTAAATTAATTGAAAGCATTTAACTGTATGTCAACTAAAAAAATAGCCATCTTAATTGTATCCATGGAGGGTGGCGGTGCAGAAAGAGTGGTAGCTTACCTAAGTGATTATTTAGTGAAGCAAGAACATGAGGTACATCTTTTTCTATTGAACAATGCCATTAGCTATGAAATACCGGATGGAGTAACACTTCATCTTTTAAGTGAATCGAAGGAATTTGGTAGTGGTTTTAAGAAATTAATGTTACTACCATTTCAAGCAATAAAATACGGAAGGCTTCTGAACAGCTTAAATATTTCTCATAGTTTAAGTTTTCTGACAAGACCCAATTATATTAATGTACTTGCAAAATGGCTTTCTAAGGGTAACTTTCTTACCGTTCTAAACGAACGTTCCTATCCTAGTATGCACTATGCGGATAATAGCTTACAGTCAAAACTAAATAAGCGACTAATTAAATGGTTATACCCAAAAGGCAAAAAAATCATTGGGAATTCTTACGGAAATCATGATGATCTAATTGAGAACTTCAATATTCCCAAGGAAAAGATGCAGGTAATTCAGAACCCGGTTGACTTGGCTAAAATAAATGCCATTACTCCAAAAAAAGCTTTTTTTGACAAGAGTTACTTTAATATCATTACTGTGGGGCGTTTAGATGCTGGTAAAAATCATCAAATGCTAATAAATGCCATGGCCTTGCTAAATGAAAAAAACTCAAGACTATATATTTTGGGTTCTGGTGGGCTAAAAAGTAAACTAGAAGCACTTATAACAGCATTAGAACTTAATGACCGAGTATTCTTAATGGGCTTTGATAGTAATCCCTATCAATTCATAAAAGAAGCTGACTTATTTATTTTTGGCTCTAACCATGAAGGTTTTCCTAATGTTCTGCTAGAAGCAATGGCCTGTGGAAAAGCTATCATAAGTACGAACTGTAAGGCAGGGCCCTCCGAAATCATGAAACTAACTGAAGAAAAAAAATCAGATATCATGAAAACTGATTATGGTATTCTTACTCCGATTGACAATGCCCATTTTATGGCTAAGGCAATTGAACTGATGATTACCAATACCAGTTATAAGAAGTCTTGTGAAAAAAACGTTCTAGTCCGCGTAAAGGACTTTGAAAAGGATAAAATACTAAGTCTTTTTTATAAAGCAATAGAAAACTAATTTCTAGCAGCGTCATAAAAAAAACAATCTGATATTCATGGGAAACAACAAATCAAAACTTTTCAGAATCACAACCATAGCAGGTTCACTAAACGGCCTCTTGAAAGGACAGCTGCGCTATATGAATACTGCTTTTGATGTGTATGGGGTTTCTGCCAGTGGAAATGGAAAGATCAATAAGGTAGCGGAACGCGAAGGCGTAAAGGTTATTCCCGTGGAAATGACAAGGCAGATCACCCCCCTCAAAGATATAAAAAGTGTGTATCAGCTTTACAGAATCTTACGGAAACACAAGCCTTTAATTGTTCATACCCACACGCCAAAGGCAGGTATAGTGGGCATGTTTGCTTCATGGTTGGCCAGAGTACCTTTAAGGTTACATGACGTAGCAGGTTTACCGTTATTGGAAGCCCAAGGCTCAAAACGGAAACTTTTGGATATTGTTGAGAAAATGACCTACGCATTTGCCTCACACGTCTATCCAAATTCTCATGGATTAAAAGCTATTATTACGCAAAACAATTATTGCAATCCAAACAAATTGAAAGTACTGGGAGACGGCAGTTCTAATGGTACGGATACCCAATATTTTAACCCTTCCTTGATTACCGATACGGCTATTTTAGATTTAAAGGCAAAGCTGGGCATTAAGGAAACCGATCATGTATTTGTTTTTATTGGTCGCTTGGTCACTGACAAAGGCGTTAATGAGCTAGTTGCTGCGTTCTGTGAACTCCATAATAGTGTTGAAAACACAAAACTTGTTTTAGTCGGCCCTCATGAACCCGATTTAGACCCATTATTACCGGAAACAGAAAAATTAATTGCCGCCAATACGGCTATTATTACTCCGGGTACTATAATGGATGTTAGACCCTACTATGCCATAGCGGATGCATTCGTGTTTCCAAGCTATAGAGAAGGGTTCCCAAATGTAGTGATGGAAGCCAATGCTATGGGCATACCGGCCATAGTTAGTGATATTAATGGTAATAATGAAATTATTGAGCACGGGAAAAGTGGTATCATTATTCCGGTTAAGGACAGCACGGCAATTTTAGATGAAATGACCACCTTTATGAAAAATCCAAAAGCATACGTAACACTTCCTCCTTCAGAAATAAGAAATTCTATTATTGAGAAGTATGATTGTAAAAAAATTTGGAAATATATAAGTAAGGAGTATGCCTTACTCACCAAAGAGTTACAATCATAGTACTTTTTTTAGCAGCATCATTATCTAGTGACTAAAATGCACAATTTTAGTCTATTACATCTAGTTTGCTTTGGACGCTACTTAAATAATTTTAATGTAAAAATTGTAGTAAAGTACGATTGGCCTACGATTTGGAATAAAATTCTAGAAGAATACCAAACACCATACTAATTGGAGGTAGTTTAATTCTCACGGATACCTGTTAACTTCTATTAGATAACCTTAATCCAAAAATTTAGTGTTTACTTTGTATGCGTTGTACCTTTCCCCCTAATTAGAGCTCATACTAATTTTACCTTATAATGACCAACAAACCATTGAAGATTGTTTTTTTATTAAGTAGAATAGAAACAACGGGTGTTACTACACATACTATAGATTTAGCAAAGGGATTAACAGATTTAGGACATCGTATTCTATTAATTACCGGTGGTATAAGTAGAGAAAAGAACGCACGTGTAGAACTATTTTACCAACAGTTTAAAGAAATGGGGGTTACCGTAAAAGAGTTTAAAACACCTGAAGGCGGTTTACTGAGTAAGGGTGTACAAACTATAGGTTCCGTTTTTAACATGCTTAAATGGATTAGGAAATATAACCCGCACGTTATACATGCACAATCGCCATATATGACTTTTGTACCATGGTTACTGGGTAAAAAATTTACAACTACGATACACCAAATGGGCCTTAAGCCAAACTTAAAGTTTAAAACACCTACCCATGTTATTGCTATTAGCGAGGAGTCTAAAAGGGATAGTATTTTAAACTACGGGATTACAGAAGACCAAGTAAGTATTATTCATCATGGTGTAAATAAAAGATATGCTACAGCAATTACCATAGACGAAAAGCTAGCCTTAAAGAAATCATTAGGTATTCCTGAAAATAAAATCGTTGTAGGGGCCGTTAGTAGTTTATCCTTAAGAAAGGGAACGGATATTATGGTGAAGGCCTTGGAAGAACTCTCGAAAGATATAAAACAAAAACTATATTTTGTTTTTGTGGGTGGCGAACTAAACTCTAAGGAATATAATTGGTTAAGTGGTATGATTTCAGATGCAAAAATTGCCTCATTCACAAAGCAAATTGCGTTTAGAGACCCTAAACCTTTTTATGATATTTTTGATATTTTTGTACTACCCTCTAGAATGGAATCTTTTCCATTAGTAACTTTAGAAGCTATGATGAGTGGTTGTTGCCCTATTAGAAGTAATACCGAGGGTGCCTATGAACAAATTAACGACGGGGTCGATGGACTTTTGTTTACTACAGAAAAACATGAAGAATTAAGTGCTTGCTTAACACAGCTCGTAAACAATAAAGATAAGATGCAGCTATTGGCTAAAAATGCCAAAGAAAAAGCTTTGGCCACTTTTACCATACCGGTAATGACCCAGGAAACCTTAAAAATTTACGAAAAAATTAAAATTCATAACGCTTAATAATGTACCAAAAGGCAGTTAAAAGTAGTCTGGACTTTCTTGTTGCGCTAGGGGTATTTATCACCTTCCTACCACTATTCTTAGCATTGACCATACTCCTAATTATAGCCAACAATGGCAAACCGTTTTTCTATCAAAGGAGACCCGGTAAAAACGAGCGTATCTTTAGTATTATAAAGTTCAAGACCATGAACGATAAAAAAGATGCGAATGGAAAATTACTACCAGATTTTAAACGCATTACCAAAGTAGGTAAATTTATTAGAGAAAATTCGTTGGATGAATTACCTCAGCTACTCAACGTAATAAAAGGGGATATGTCCTTTGTAGGCCCCAGACCTTTATTAGTATCCTATCTTGAGCATTACAACCAAGAAGAGGCCAAAAGACATTTGGTTAAACCTGGTATTACCGGATGGGCTCAAGTAAACGGTAGGAACGCTATAAGTTGGGAAGAAAAATTTAAATACGACGTGTGGTACGTTAACCACATAGGATTTAAACTAGATTTCATAATTCTATTAAAAACAGTACAAAAAGTGTTTAAGAAAGAGGGCATTTCTGCCAGTGAGACCGTTACCATGGAATTATTTACCGGTTCTAACAAGCAACAACAACTAAAATAAGTCATAAGATGGTATCAATTATAGAAGCTAAAACAGCATGGAAAACTACTGTCGGTGCTATGAAAAATCATGATTTTTATCATACGTACGATTACCATCATATTTCGAAAAAAGAAGACGAGCACCCCATACTCTTTAGCTATACCGAGGGAGATGTTGTAATCGTAATTCCTTTTTTAAAGCGGGCAATTCCAAATACGGATTATTTTGATCTAACTTCAGTCTACGGCTATGCGGGGCCCCTCTCCAGTAATGTAGATTCAAGCTTTGACACTTCTAAATTTAAGAAGGCCCTGGACAACTGGTTGAACGACGAGAAAATAATCGCCGTTTTTTCTAGACTTCACCCCTATCTAGAGCATCAAAATCATATTCTGAGTGGTATGGGCTCCCGACCCATGCTTGGTAAAGTGGTGAACATAGATATCGCACAATCTTTGGAAGAGCAAAGAAAGCAATATGGAAAAAGCACTAAGAACAGAACGAATAAATGCCGAAGACTTTGTGAGGTAAAGAAAGCCGAGACGGATGAGGAGATAAATACCTTTATCGATATTTATTATGAGAATATGGATAGGCTTTCTGCAAATAAAAACTATTATTTTTCCAGAGAATACTTTTTTAATTTCCTAAAATGTGAAGATTTCGAGACCGATATTCTTTTGGTGAACCACTTAGAAGACAACTATACAGTTGCCGCCTCTATGTTCGTAAAAACAGGTAAGATCGTACAATTTCATTTATCCGGCAGTAGAACGGACTACCTCTCTATTGCTCCGGCTAATCTTTTCTTGGACGAAATGCGCTTGCGAGGTACAGCGGAAGGTTACACCTATTTTAACCTCGGTGGCGGACTAGGTGGTAGGGAAGATTCCCTTTATAATTTTAAGGCCTCTTTTTCAAAAACATATAAAGAGTTCTCCGTTTGGAAATATATTGCAAATCAAGAAATTTACGATGCACTTTCAAAAGACAAGGCTAACACTGATACTGACTATTTTCCTTTGTACAGGAGCAATTAAAACTACTATCTTGGCACAGAATCACATTCAAATAGAAAATGCAAAGAACGGCACCACGGATTGGGAATTAACGAATCCTGCTATAAATCGTGAAATTGAGGGTTATGCTAGCTTAACTAGTATTAACAAGGGACAGCAAATTGACTTTTTTGTAAATACCGCAGCAGCGGAATTTAGCGCCACTACTTTTAGGATGGGCTGGTATAATGGCAAAGGGGGCAGATTGGTCGATGGCCCTATTACCTTAAAAGGCAGTGAACAAAACATTCCTGTCCCCGATAAAGAGACAGGTCTAGTGGCCTGTGATTGGGATGTAGCATATACACTTACGGGGACAGATGCTATGGAAACGGGTGTTTACCTGACCAAGTTAGAAGAGTTCACTACAGGAAAACAGAGTTATATTATTTTTGTTATCCGAGATGCGACACTAAAACCAGACCTCCTTTTTCAATTACCGGTAACCACCTACCAAGCCTATAATTTTTGGGGTGGAAAATCGCTTTACAACTGGGCGAGTGGTTCACTTGTCAATTGGGGAACAAAGGAAGGTAAACATGCGGACAAAGTTTCTTTTGATCGGCCTTATTCCGGCAGTCATAATAGTAAAGCATCTTATGGAATTGGAGCCGGCGACTTCTTGACCAATGTGGCACCTACCGCTATGGGGTATCCTATTAGTAGCGCGGGATGGGACTATAATATGCTAAGATGGTTAGAAAAAAATGGATATAATGTGGGCTACATTACCAACGTAGATACGCATCAAAACATAGCATTACTTGCTAACACCAAATTATTTGTCTCCCATGGGCATGATGAGTATTGGTCCAAAACAATGCGGGACAATGTAGAAGAGATAAGGGATAAAGGAGTTAATTTAACATTTTTTGCCTCTAACGCCGTCTATTGGCAAATTCGATTTGAACCTAGTGCAACCACCGGTGTGGCGGACAGGACCATAGTCTGTTACAAAGAACCAGAGCGTGACCCGGTGCAGGGAGTAACGACATCGACCAATTTTAGAGAGGCGCCCGTAAACAATCCGGAAGCGGCCCTCTTAGGTGTGCAATATGTAAACGACCCCGTTACGGGAGATATTACTATAAGCAATGCAGGGCATTGGATTTACGAAGGTACAGGCTTAAAAGATGGCGATTCCTTAAAGGGCCTGTTGGGCTATGAAAGTGATGCACTACATGCCAATTCTCCTGAAAACATAACGGTTCTGGCTAGCTCAAAAAGTATAAACCTGTACAAGAACGATTATAAATATATAGCCAAACAGAATATTGACCTGATCAAGAATAAGGTTACAGCTGTTTTGACAAATAAATTTGGCATGAGCGAATCCATAAGCAAAAATATACTGATAGGGCTGTTCTTATTATTCTTAGGCACTTTCATAGTGATACAGTTTTATGTTTTTAAACGATATCCTAGTCTTGGGATATTCATAGGGTTCGCGACTATTATCATCCCTATAGTCGTTTTCTTATGGCGGATTAATTCGTTCAACAAAAATTACGCTGCCGATTTTGATTCACATATGACCTTGTACAAACACAGTTCTGGATCGCAAGTTTTCGCAACCGGTTCTATGCAGTGGGCTTGGGGCCTTGATGACTACAATGCACCTAAACTGAGAAAATCCTGCAAAACCGAACAAGTATCGAGGATAACCAAAAACATTCTTAAAGAATTTGGTGCCGAAGCGGGCAATTGATCAACGCAATTTTCGTTTTATTTTCGATTAATCACATTACAAATGAACTCAGCACCCACTATTGAACAACCGCTTGTAAGTATCATTGTACCCGTTTACAATGTAGAAGACTATCTAAGAAGGTGTGTAGCTAGTATTATAGCCCAAACCTATACCCATCTAGAAATTATACTTATTGATGATGGTTCCCCTGATAAAAGTGGAGCATTATGTGACGAATTGTCTAAGGAAGATTCAAGAATAAAGGTTATTCATCAAGAAAATCAAGGCTTAAGTGGTGCTAGAAATAGCGGTCTAGCAATTGCAAAAGGCTTATATATTGCTTTTGTAGATAGTGATGATTGGCTTCATACAAGATATATAGAGCTATTGGCCAATACCTTAACCTTACATAATACCGATCTATCCGAGTGCGACAAGCTAAGTACGCCCGGTATGGTCGAAGAGAAAAAAATAACGGTCTACGAGCCTGTACTGCTTCATAAGGAAGAAGCTATAGAACGTAGTCTTTTCTATGGTATTTGGGGTGTTCCCTATAGGATGTTCAGAAAATCTGCAATTGGAGACGTAAGGTTTATAGAAGGGATAACTGCAGAGGACGCTACCTTTACATTTGAAATTCTTTCTAAAATAAATAAACTTGGAGTCGTTGACGAACAGCTCTATTTTTACTTCCAAAATCCAGAAGGAATCACCAAAAGCGAGTTTCATACCCAAAGAATGTATGATTTTGTTAATGCCTCTAAAGACATCAAAAAAATAGTGGCCCGGGAAAATAATCCAAACTTGAATAAACTGGCAGCAAGAAACCTTGGTTTGGTATGCATAAGACAAATTAAGGAAATAGCCTGCTCACCTGAGAAAGACAAAGACTTTAAGCATCGTAAATGGTTAAAAACTGTCTTGTTGGCAAATATGTACGGGGACCCGTACAGAGTGCAGTTCTTGATGGTGAAGTTTCTTCCCTTACCCCTATTTTCTAGTATTACACGATTAGCACGCAACTTAAAATAAGATACGGATGTCTAGAGTTAAAATGACCATAAAAAACGCCAAAATTGGCTTGCTCTATTATTCTATAGCCTTAGTTACACAATTTGTTGCGAGAAAAGTTTTTCTAGATCACCTTGGTGATGAGTTTATTGGACTTACGGAAACAATTAAAAGTATCGTTGGTTTTCTAAACCTAGCCGAATTAGGAATTGGTACTGTAATCGGCTTTGCGCTTTATCCTCATTTTAATAGTGGAAACCGAGATAAGATTAGCGAAATAGTTTCCTTACTTTCATTTCTTTACAAACGTATAGGTCTTCTTATTAGTGGTTTAGGAATTGTATTTTCCTTTTTTATTCCGATGGTATTTAAGGACCTACCTTTTAGCCTTGTTTATGTTTATCTCTATTATTTTACCTTTTTAGCCGCTACGCTGCTCACCTATTTTGTCAATTTTAGAATCCTTATTCTTGAAGCTGATCAAAAAAGTTATGTCGTCTTCAGAAACTACCAAATTACCAATATTCTAAGGCTACTGGTGCAAGCTTTTGTAGCTTATTACTTAGGTAGTATTTTGTTTTGGATTATTTCAGATTTGTTCTTTGCGTTGATTTTCACCTATGCTGTAAATAAAAGTATTGAAAAAGAATATCCTTGGCTACCATCTAAATACAATAAACCTGACTTAAAAGAACATAGCGGACTGATTACCAAAATAAAGCAATCCTTTGTTCATAAAATGGCAACCTTTGTTCTGGACGGTACGGATCAAATTATAATTTTCGCATTAATAGGCGTGAATACGGTCACCTTTTTTACGAACTACCAACTAATATTTAGGCAAATAAACAACCTTTTGAATATTATCTTTAGAAATAGTGAAGCCGGTATTGGAAATTTGGTATCCGAAGGTGATGCTAAAAAAAGTGAACATATTTTTTGGGAAATGACCGGTCTACGTTATCTCATAGGTGGTTTCTTTTGTATTGCCATATATTTTATGCTAGATCCCTTTATTGAACTTTGGTTAGGAGGCAAATACATTCTGGCACAATCTACCATAATACTTATGAGCATAAGTTTTTTCATAACACAGATACGCGCTCCCGTTGATCATTATATTTATGCCTACGGACTATTCCATGATACTTGGGCACCTATAACAGAGGCATTATTGAATTTAGTTTTATCAATAATCTTAGGTCAAATATATGGTCTGGACGGTATTTTAATGGCTACACTAATAAGTTTATTTCTTATCATTTTTATCTGGAAACCTTACTTTTTGTATCATAACGGTTTCAAAACCAATGTAAGGAGCTACTATTTAAAAAATATACCTCTCTTGGCTTCCTTTCTAGTAAGTTTTTATCTTATATCCCTACTCTATGATTCTTTAAGCATTCAATCGGCAGAGGTTAATATAAAAGATTGGGTCTTAAATGGTTTAATTATAAGCGCTCTGATTACGGGTATCTATTTCCCCCTACTATTTTTATTGAACAAAGAATCTAGAAGTCTACTAGTACGTTTGAAGAACTTTATATAATACAAGGATAATCTAAAGATTATGGATTAGGTTTTTCCAATTTTCAACTACACTATTCATGCTAAACCGGTCTACATAGTCCATGTTCCTTTCTGCGAAAGCTTTTCTTTTGTCTTCATCATTGAGCAACTCAATTATGGAACTGGCCATGGCCTCAACATGGAGTGGTTCTATTAAATAACCATTTTTACCCGGTTCAATTATTTCATTAGGCCCAGAAATAATATCAAAACTTATCAAAGGTATCTTATTGGCCATTCCCTCTAAAAGTGTCATCGGAAAACCTTCTGATCTAGATGTCATTACCATTAAAGCATAATCGGGATATATGGCATACAAATCGGTGGCATGTCCTTTTAAAATAAGCTTGTCCGAAATACCGTTATCAGCGATTCTTTTCTTAATACTCTGCTCACTCTCTCCTCCACCAAAAATATGCCATGTGTACGCTGGACATTGTTCAAAGACAATTTTAGCAACATCTGCAAGCAATTCAAAATTCTTCAGAAAAGTAAGTCTTCCTACACTGATTATTTTTTTGGAACTATGGTTATAATCATGGGAAAGCCCCTCTAACCTTACATCTATTGGATTATAAATTTGTGCTATTTTTTTAGCAGAAGTATGTTTCTCATAATTTTTCTCATCGTGCTTCGTAAGCGGCACAACGGCATTGGAAAAGCGAGCGGTAAACTTTTTTCCTTGCAGAATAAAATCATGTGCGGTATTTTCAAAAAAACTAGAGTGATCCCAATAAATAAGTTTAGTCTTACCAAACATTGTAGCTAGAACACCCATAGGACCAATTATGGAACTACAGGCAATCACAAGGTCCAAATCCCTGCTCTTAATGATTTTTCTCAGTTTTAAAGTGGCCTTGAAAATACCTTTTTTCATTGGTATCAAGTGCTCTAAAAGATGATGATAGGTAAGTTCTGGATTCCAATTATAACCAATCTCATCATCCCCTTTGGAATATCCAATAATATGAATCTCATATAGCCCGGTTTTATGAAGACTATCCGTTAATAATGAGGTAGCCCTAGCTATACCGCCATCTTTGGAAACCGTTCCTAATACAAAAGCTATCCTTTTTTTAGTCATTGTCAGTAACCATAAATTGTTTATTTATCGCCTCATTCTCATCTTCTATACTTCGTGTTAGTTTATTTTGTATCGCAACGATTAAAAAGAAATAGGTCATGGAAAATGAAAATTTGTAAAAAACGTAAACGTTATTGAACACTAAAAATGTAAAAAAAAAGAGAACATTAAGTCTAGTCAACTCACTCCTTGGAAATAACAATACGTTTTTTAAACTTTTCAGAGCAGGTATCCCAAAAATGAACAGTAATAAAATTCCACCAATAAAACCTTGTTCCGCTAATATTTCCACGAAGGAATTATGGGAAAATTGACGGGTAGAACTGTAATGAGAAAATTGTCCCAACCCTACCCCTATTACCGGAGAATCAAAAAACATATTGATGCCTTCCTGTATTAATCCCTCTCTTTCCAATGTACTTTCATCTTTTTGAACAAGCCTATCTTTTATATCGGAATTTTCAAAAATAGAAATAAACTGGAATGCCATAAAGACCAATACACCAAAAATCACCACAAACCTACCTATATTGATTAATGGGTTTTTACTAGTATTCCTAAGAATAAAAACCCAAAAAATCACATTTGTAAATATGAGTAGTAGTAAACCGGATCTGGACTGTGTAACAAAAGAAAATAGGATGAAAACTATAGGTAGAATCAAAAGGAGTACCATAACGTACTTCTTTCGATACTTTAGGTATAAATAGCAGAGCGAAATATTAGCGAAATATGAAAAATAGGAATAGGCATTAGCATTATGAAGAAAAATACCCCTATCCGCTCTAGGATCGCCATAAGGATCGGCCATTGTTTTAGCACCTTCAAAACCGCTAGAACTAATAAAAACATGACCATTTAAAAACTCTATCAACATTAATAGAATTATGGCACTAATAAAGCCCCAATGGTAATACCTTTCATGGTTTTCGTTCTTGTTTAATGCAAGTGCACAATAAGAAGCTAACAAAACTCCTGTTAAGCCACTTAAATCACGCATCATACCCTGAAAATCGACATAATAAAAAACAGAGACTATGGAATATACCCAATATAATGCAAGTATTTTTACAAGAAAATTTCCTTGATCCCAAGTAAACCTATCTCTAAAGACTGTAATTATAAACAACGTAGGTAAAAGAATATATGTCCCAAAAGATTGGACACTTAATAATGGACCTATCACCAAAAGAACAATCAGGTTGGCAAAAACTAACAGGCCTATTGATTTAGAATGATTTCTAATTTGGTTTTGAACCACAGTTTAAACGGGTTAGCTTAATTATTACAAAGATGAAGAAATAATGACTAACTATAAAATTAGTCTATAAATTAGTTCGGATTGGTATAACGAAGATTTATACTCATTATTTCATTTATAGACTATAATTTAGAACCAATAAACCGCAATAACCAGGGGTTTGCAGTATAACTGTATTAGGTTAAAAGCTTGTATTGATGTAGGTATTACCTTCTAAGATGACGTCTGCAGTTCTGTAATCGTTACTAGGATAATAGAATCCAATTAGGGAGCTTACATTTTCTATGGTACAATCCCGAAGTACATTGGCCCTATTTGGCCTATCTACTTCGAATAAATGATTTAAATTCTTGAAATTACAGTTAACAAAAGTATTGTCATATGCTTCACTCTCGAATTGATCAAAAAAGTAAAAACCAACTCCAAAATCCATATCCGAAAATGTACAATCTATAAATTGATTGTTAAAACCTGCATTAGTGATACCATCATTACCACCATCTACCCAATCACAGAATGTTACGCCGCCTTCACCTCCAACCACTGTATTGCGGTAAAATTTATTATCGTGAGCACCATTGGCTACCCTAATTTCGCCCTCATTAAATCCGCCCTCTACATAACAATCCTGAATAACGTTATCATGGACATTATCAAAACTTAGCTCTAGCATGGTCGCTTTGATGTAAGAATTCTTTATTAGATTGTTAGATGAGCCATCCTTTAAACACAGACCATGTCCTTCATGTCTTAATTCACCTACACGTTCAATATAAATATTATCTACTACGTGATTATCGGAATTGTACAACAAATAATAATAATCACATGAGTTGATATTATTATCCGAATATACCTTACTATTGAAATGTTGACCGTTATTGGAATCGGATATCATAATACCTCGCATGCCATCATTAATAGACAAACAATTACCAACACTAATATATTCGGTAAAATAAGCCGCTATTCCCTCGCCAGTATTGTTACGGCCGTTAGCACCTCCGTTAGCATCGGTATTATCAGGATTAAAATCACCTGAATCACTCAAAATCATATTATCTAATTTAACATAATCAGCATATTGCACTAAAACATTCTGCTCGTAGCGACTAATTTGAAAGTTCATTATTTCAATATAATCCACATCAATAATGTGGATTCCCTGTCCAAGACCAATATCATTTACGCGTTCACCAATTAAGGTTGGCATTTTACTACTATCGTAAGCATCACCATTATCTTTATATTCTTCAAAGGTAACAGTTGGTTCTCCTTTACTCTGCGTGTCGCCAGCAGTTGTGCGGTACCCAATAAACTGAATGGGGTTTCCAGAATTACCAGAATTACCAACTTTTAATGATATGCCTCCGTAGTTACCTGCCTTGACATAGATAATATTTCCGGCTTGTGCATTACTAAAAGCGTAGTCTATGCTCCATGACGTTTCTTCCGTTTTACCGTCATTACTGGAAGAACCTTCGGTAGTAACGTAAAAAATATGTTCTCCAAAAATGGCCGAACCAACTTCACCGTTCTCATCATCTTCCGATAACTGATTATCTTCCGGTACTTGATTCTCCTCAGCTTCTCCATTTTCTGATTCAGCATCCTCATCTTCGCTAACTTCAATCGTAGTTGTTTCTTGGTTTTCTTCAATTTCAGAAAACAAATCTACATCCGAGGTGCAGGAAAGAAAAGGCGTAAAAAATAGTAGACAAAATAAATAGCAAAGGTCTATGCTTTTGACCATTATTAATTTCATTAGTTGTTCCTGATGCAAAACTACTATCAAACGCTTAAAACAGGATTAAATGTTAGATAAATTCGATAAAAAGCACTTATTTTTATGATTTGTTAACTCAATTTAGCTTCCAGACTAAAGCGTGTCAGTATAGTTTTATAAAAATGAGAACTACAAAAGATATGTAGTGCTAATTGTAGTTTTTCATTAAAACTAAACAAATACGATGTTATTTAATGAATCAGTTATATTCTGTAGTTCTTTTAAACACAAATTATCTTTGAATTAAAACTTGATTAGTTGTTAAAAGTATTACTTGCCTAGATGAAGAAAAAATACTCGAATTTTGAATAATGTTAGAGATTATAGAAATAAGTAATAAATGATTACACTAGAAAACAAGATTAAACGTTAGACAAATATAACCGACAACTATAAGTATAAACCCTAACATTCCCTTAAAGAGTATTTAAAAGTTTCTTTTAATTCTGACCTTTTTGTATTTGATCCAAAAAACATTGCGCTATTTATTTCTGTTAATACAGGAAATTCAAATACTTGTGGTTTTGTAATCAGGTGACGAATAGTTAATAGTTAAATAGTCTTAAATAATATCATGAAACCTACTATACATTTATACAACAATATAGCATCGCATTATACTGAGCCATTGATGCTAAGACTTCTTGAGAGTGAATTTTTTGATCTAAAATTTTCAACCGGCGAGAATAAAGAATGGGATATTGCAACCATAGATTTTTCAAAAGAAAATTTTAGCTCTTTACATGAAAAACTAGGTAGCGTAAATAATATATGGATAAAAGGTAAGTATCTATTTTGGCAACAAGGCGTGCTATCTCGATGCTTATTCGGTAAAAAAGTAGATTTAATAATTCTTTTGGGAGAATTTGCTATTTTGTCTAATTGGTTAGGTGCACTTGCATGTAGACTTCGCGGTATTCCTGTAGCCTTTAGAGGACATGGTTTATATGGTAACGAAGGGCCATTTAAATTATTTGTAAGAAAGACGTATTATAGACTGGCCAACATGCATATGTTGTATGAAAGACGCTCTAAACAATTAATGATAAAAGAAGGTTTTATCGCAGAAAAAATTCACGTAGTATTTAACTCATTGGATTATGATTATCACAAAAGTCAGCGTGAAAAATTCAAGATGGTGCCAAAATCTGAAGCTTTTGATTTTTTTGACCATCCAGAATATCAAACACTTCTTTTCATTGGACGCCTGACCAAGATAAAAAGACTGCATTACTTAATTGAAACAGCGGAGCGAATTAATGAAAATAGCGCAATAAAAGTGAATCTTTTAATAATAGGAGATGGCTCGGAAAAAGAAAGCTTGGAAAAACTAGCCAGTAAAAAATTAGATAAAGGGAACTATCATTTTTTTGGTAGTTGTTATGATGAATCTATCATATGCAAATTATTATCAAAAGCAGATTTATGCGTGTCGCCCGGAAATGTCGGTTTAACCTGTATCCACAGTTTAAGTATGGGAACACCTGTATGTACCCATAATAATTTCAACAATCAAATGCCCGAAGTAGAGGCAATTGAAGATGGTAAAACAGGGGTGTTTTTTGAAGAAAACAATAAAGAGGACATGTACCTTAAAACCAAGGGTTGGCTTGAAAAAAATCAGGTAAAAAGCAATGATATCATTAATGACTGCTACGAAATTATCGATAAATATTATAACCCTTTTTTTCAAGAAAAGGTTTATGCGAGAGTAGTTCAACAGAAAGAACCGATCGTTTAAAACTATGACTAAACTATTACAAATAAACACCGTAGTCACCTATGGTTCCACTGGTCGCATTGTTGATGGTATCGGCGATTTAGCAATAGCCGAAAATTGGGGTAGCTATGCAGCTTACGGACGTAAGGAGGCCAATAGTAAATCTGAACTATTTAGGGTCGGGAACTTATTGGACAATTATTTACATGTTCTGGATACAAGACTGTTCGGCAGGCATGGGCTTGCCACCAGAAGCGGAACTAAAGATTTGATAAAGTGGATAAAAGAAATTAACCCCTCTATAATACAATTACATAATTTACATGGATATTACCTAAACCTGCCCATTCTATTTGACTATTTGTCTTCTTTAGAAATACCGATAGTAATGTCGCTTCATGATTCTTGGAATTTAACCGGGCATTGTCCTCAATTTGAACACGTTGGCTGCGAAAAATGGAAAACTAATTGTAATAAATGCCCACAATTAAGGGAGTACCCTTCGAGCCTTTTTATTGATCGCTCATCAAAGAATCACAAATTAAAGAAGCGCATCTTTACTTCGCTACATAATTTAACCTTGATTACAAGTTCTGAATGGTCCGCTAATCTTATACGACAGTCCTATTTATCCGAGTACCCCATAAATATTATACCGAACGGAGTAGACACGTCAATATTCTATCCAAGGGAAGCAAAAGAATTAGAGCATAAATTTAATCTAGATTCTAAGTTTATTATTCTTGGCGTAGCTTCGGTATGGGATAAGAATAAAGGTTTTTTTGATTTTATAGAACTTAGCAAAAAACTTAAAGAAGACGAAGTGTTAGTAATGATAGGATTAGATACAAAACAACTTCAAGGACTTCCCTCAAATATCATAGGGATTGAACGCACCCAGAATATAGACGAACTGGCACAATGGTATTCATTAGCTGATGCGTTTATAAACCTTACCTATGCCGATACCTTCCCTACAACAAATCTAGAAGCCCTTGCATGTGGCACTCCTGTATTGACCTACAGAACTGGAGGTAGCACAGAATCCGTTGATGAAAGGACAGGTTTTGTGGTAAACCAAGGAGATATTGATGATACTTTGAAAAAACTAAGAACCATAAAGGCTAAAGGCAAGGAAACCTATTCAGAATATTGTTCGGACAAAGCACTTTTAAAATATCAAAAGGACAAGCAGTTTTATGAATACATCAAGATTTATAAAGAACAACTGAACTTAAAAGACCAATAATGAAAGTTAGTCTAATTACAGGCACCTATAACAGCGCCGAATTTATTAAAGATTGTGTAACGAGTATTAACGAGCAAGATTATAATAATATAGAACATATTATTGTTGACGGGGTCTCGAAGGACAATACTGTTGATATTATAAAAAAAACTCCAAATAGAGTAGTGAAAATAATATCCGAACCGGACGATGGCATCTATGATGCCATGAACAAAGGTATTAGAAATACAACCGGAGATATCATTGGTATTTTAAACTCAGATGATTTTTATAATTCCAATAATGTGATTTCTACCGTAGTGCAGGCTTTCAAAACAAAAGATGTTGATTGCGTATATGGAAATCTTTATTATGTAAAACAAGAAGACCCTAGTATTATTAAAAGAAAATGGGTGACTGGAGCTTACGATCCAAAAAAAGGTTTTAAGAATGGCTGGCACCCTGCACATCCAAGCTTTTTTGTAAAAAAAGAAGTTTATGATAAATTCGGAGCCTTTAATACTTCCTTTAAAATAGCAGCAGATTTTGAACTTATGTTAAGGTTAATCGAAAAACATAAAGTGAAATCTACATATATTGAAGCTCCCATTGTAAAAATGCGTTTAGGAGGTGAAAGCAACAGCAGTATTAAAAACATATATAAAGGCAACAAAGATTGCATGCGCGCTTTTAAGGTAAATGATTTACCCGTATCCTTTCTTTACCCGATAAAGCGATTAGTGCCAAAGCTAACGCAGTTCATCAATCATTAGAAGTAAACACATCGAGAAAAGGTGTACTTTATCATACACTAAAGCGCTACTTATCATGTATTTGCAAAAAATAATCACTTTTAGACACCGATAAACTGCTGTACACCGATTTATTTAAAAATCTGAACAGTAGATTTAATAAATTTGCCAAGATAAACATGTAACCGATGATTCCATTTTCCCCTCCACATATAACAGACGATGTCATTAGTGAAGTAGTAGATGCCTTGGAATCCGGGTGGATAACCACCGGACCAAAAGTTAAACTATTAGAAAATAAACTTGCCAATTTTATTGGCGTTAACAATGTTTTATGTGTTAATTCCTGGACTTCTGGCACCATTATGGTTTTACGCTGGCTTGGGCTTAAAGATGGAGACGAAGTAATTTTACCAGCATATACGTATAGCGCTACTGCATTAGCTGTTATCCACGCTGGGGGCACCCCAGTAATGGTTGATGTTGATGATAACTTTAATATAGATGTTGATAAAGTTGAAAAAGCCATAACTCCTAGAACAAAAGCGATAATGCCTGTTGATTTTGCAGGTTTACCTTGCGATTATGATGGCCTTAATAAGATTGTACACAAGTCTGCTACAAGAAAAATGTTCGAGCCTACTTCTGCTGTTCAAGAAAAACTCGGAAGAATTTTACTAATTTCTGATGCCGCGCATTCTTTGGGAGCAACTTACAAGGATGAGAAAACTGGAAATCACTCAGATATTACCGTTTTTTCATTACACGCAGTAAAAAATGTAACCACGGCAGAAGGAGGTGCTATTGTCATTAATATGCCAACCCCTTTTGATAATGACGCGTTGTACACGGAGCTGAGAATGATGACCCTTAATTGTCAAACAAAAGATGCCTTTAACAAATCAAAAGCAGGTGGCTGGCGCTATGACATTGTAGGACTTGGAATGAAAATAAATATGGCTGACGTCAATGCTGCAATTGGATTGGCTCAAATGAAGGAATATGACGAACTACTTATTAGAAGAGAAGCTATTTTCCAAAAATATGCAGATGGTTTTAAAAATCATAATTGTTTCAAAGTTCCTTCAATGCAAGACGAGAGTCGTAAATCTTCTTGTCATATTTTTCCGATTAGAATAAAAAATATATCAGAAGAAGATAGGGATAAGATAATTGATGAAATCACCGAAATGAAAATTGCAGTAAATGTCCATTTCATCCCTTTACCTATGTTAAGCTATTTTAAAAATCTAGGTTATCAAATAGGGGACTACCCGAAATCTTTTGATAACTATGCCGCAGAAATAAGTTTACCTATATATCCTCAGTTAAAGGATAATGAAATTGAATATATTATAGATAGCGTGATAAAGTCTTATGAAAAAGTGACTGAACGCTTTGTAATTAAATAAACGTAGTTTGAAATCAACTGACCTATATTTAAAGGATTCTAATGATCAAGAATCCATTTCTGTAAATAAAACGAGCTCAAAAACTAAACTGAATATCGCTGAAAGAAAGTTTATTCTTTTTTTTGGAGATTTTCTCATTGCGGCGGTACTCATATTTGCATTTATGGGTTTTGCAATTTATAACTTTGATACCGCTATTACTACGAGAGGTCTTTTTTTAGCTCTGGGACTTTTTATTTACTTTTTTCTAGCTTATGTACTTGACTTCTATTACTTGGGCAAAGGCTCAGGTAATTATGGTAAAACTATGACCAAGAGCTTAATAGTTTCCATGTTTTTTTCATTATCTCTCACGCTTACGACGACTATAATATTTAGTCCAAAGTTCAATATATTAGAATTACTCCTTTTCTTTATTGTTGTACCTATAATTTTTCTCTTCTGGCGTCTTATATTTCATAGAATACTTTTTAAGACCGTTGCAATTACCAAGAAAGCGATATACCTGCATTCCAAAGTAAGTTCAAAAACAATGAATAGAGATTTGGACGCCATTAACGGAACGGAGATAAAAACTTATTATGAAGTCTGTGGCGTTTATGATTTAACCGATTTCAAGGAAGATAAACCGGTTAAACCAGTAAATGAAATCGATTCCATAATTTTAGAAACCGATAGTATTAATAATTTGCCTAAAGGCGTGGAGCACATGCTACTTAACTCTTTAATCAACGAAAAAGAGGTACTTACCTTTTCATCGTTTTACGAGAATATTTACGAGGCAATACCAATAAACAAAGATTTTAGCTCTGCTTGTTATGAAATATTGCAGATGCAACATACCAAAATTAGATACATACATCGAATGTTCTCCATTTTTATTAATGTTATGCTAACATTATTTGTTGGAACCATGTTCTTATCGGTGATACCGTTTGTTTGGTTTTTTAATCTATTCTTGAATAAAGGACCCTTGTTTTTTAAACAGGAAAGAATAGGTATTAATGGAAAACCATTTTATATCTATAAATTTCGTTCAATGGTTATTGATGCTGAAAAAAAAGGTGCAAAAATGGCAACGAAAAATGATACCCGAATAACTCCATTTGGTAAAGTTTTGAGACAATTTAGAATTGACGAACTACCACAGGTAATTTCAATTTTCAGAAGAGATATGTTATTTATAGGACCTCGCCCAGAAAGACAGGTCTTTGTTGACAAACTAAAAGAAATTTCTCCATACTATAACGTAAGACACTTAATTAGGCCAGGTATTACCGGCTGGGCCCAAGTTAAGTATAAGTATGGCGAAAATTTAGAGGATTCAATGAGAAAACTGGAATATGATTTATATTACATTAAAAATAGGTCCGTAACCATGGATTTAAAAATAATATTTAAAACCATCACAACTGTCTTATTTTCCAAAGGAGTATAAATTCAAAAAAATATTCTTATGAACAATTTCCAGTATATTTTAGCCAGTACTGGGTTTAAGACTAATTCCCACTATATTTTCACTGTTGAAATCTTAAAAAACTTAATAGTATTCTTAACTTCTACAATTATTTTACTTTCGTATCTTTATCGCCCTACAAATACCCCGAATGAAAAGCGTACGATTGGAAAAGAGAATAGGTTTACTTTTTCTTGTTTTATTTTTGATGATTAGTTCAGTTTATGCTCAAGTATCATACCAAGAAGCTTTTCCCAATATCTCTTTTAATTTTCCAGTAGAAATACAGCATGCTAACGACGGTAGCAATAGGTTATTTGTTGTAGAACAACCTGGAACTATCAGGGTATTTCCTAATAATTCTTCTGTTTCTAGCAGTGATGTCAAAGATTTTTTGGACATAGAATCCCAAGTATCTTACAGTGCAGGTCAGGAAATAGGATTATTAGGTTTAGCCTTTCATCCTAATTTTTCATCCAATCGTTTCATTTATGTGTATTATATCGATAGACCAAGTAATTATAGGGTCAATGTAGTAAGGTACCAAGTAAGCGCATCTGACAATGATATTGTAGATACAAGTACGGAGACTATAATTTTTCAAGCAGAGAAAAATCAAAATAATTCTAATCATAATGGTGGTAAAATTGCTTTTGGCCCTGATGGTTATCTTTATATATCTATTGGAGACGGCGGAGGTGGCGGAGACCCACAGGGTAATGGTCAAAACTTAAATACAGTTTTCGGGAGTATTTTAAGAATTGATATCGATGTTAACGGCAATAATCCTGTTGAGAATAATCCAGACGTACCAAACGGGAATTACGAAATTCCAAGTGACAACCCCAGAGTGGGTCAATCCGGTTTAGATGAGTTATATGCTTGGGGGATACGAAATACTTGGAAGTTTTCTTTTGACGGTACTATAATGTACGGTGCCGATGTAGGTCAAGAAAACGAGGAAGAAATCAATATTATTGAATTAGGAAACAACTATGGTTGGAATAGGTTTGAAGGGAATACTACAGAAGATAGTTCCACTTCCCTAATTACCTCACCCGATACCCGTCCTATCTTAACTTATGATCACTCAAATGGTGATGTTTCCATTACGGGAGGATACGTATACAAAGGATCTAGCAGTGACCCTTCCTTAATTGACAAATACATATATGGAGATTATGTATCCGGCAGGGTATGGGCACTTGATTACAATGAAACTACCGGAGCAACCTCTTCTGAGTTCCTGTTTAGAACCAATGGCCAAAACATTTCTAGTTTTGGTGAGGATGAAGCTGGTGAATTGTATTTCTCGGATTACGGCAGTAGCGCAAAACTCTATAAAATTACCGGTAACGATCCTGAACCGACCACAGTAACCGTAAATGGAGTAGGATCATGGTTAAATGCGGGAATTAATGCAGTAGATGGTATTGTAGAAACAATAGCAAATGACGGGACCGATACTTTTTATGTTGGTGGACTCTTTTCAAGTGTATCCGGTACTGCGGTTTCTAATATAGCGACCTACAGTAAAGCGCTTGGTTGGGCAGCTTTTGGAACAGGAACAAATGGCAAAATATCATCTATCGCCATAGCAAGTAATGGTAATATCTACGTTGGTGGTGATTTTTCAAGTATAGATGGGACTGCGGTCCAAAACATAGCTTTTTGGAATGGCAGTATATGGAATGATATGAATGGAGGTACTAATGGGCCTGTCTCTAAAATAATAGTTGATTCCAGCAACAATGTTTATGTAGGTGGAGCATTTGAAACAGCTGGAGGGAATACAGTTAACAATATTGCTATTTGGTCTGGTGGCAATTGGTCGGCCTTAGCTGATTCTGCTAATAGTGTAGTAGGAACTAATAATGAGATTAGATCGCTAGCCTTTGATGAAAGTGACAATTTATATGTAGGAGGGAATTTTGATACCGCCGGCGGAAATAATGCTTCCAGAATAGCTGTTTGGAACGGTACAAACTGGTCCGCTTTAGGAGAAGGTACCAGTGGTTTTGTGCAGGCTATTTTGGTTAGGTCAGACTATATTTACGCTGGAGGTAACTTCAGTTTAGCAGGCTCTGAAACGGTGAATAGAATTGCTCGTTGGAATAGAGCTACTTCCGCATGGGAGCCTTTAAACAATGGATTAAGTGGAAGTGTAAATTCTTTAGCACATGACAATACTTATCTCTACGTGGGTGGTAGTTTTGAAACAGCATCCGACAATACTGATGTTAACGAAATAATGAATAATGTAGCGCGCTACAGTGAGTCCTCCGGATGGGAGGCCCTTGGTAAAAATACCTCCGTTGGGGTTGAAATAGCCATAAACGCTCTGAGCTTTAGTGCTAATAATCTATCGATGTTTGCCGGAGGTAATTTTACGGAAGCAGGCGAAATAAATGCCAAAAACATCGCTGTTTGGAATTTAAGTCAAGAGTGTGTAAATACAATCATAACTCCAGAATATGAAATAAACGGAAGTCTTGATAGTGGAGAAAATGAAATATCAATATCAGAGGGTTCTTCATTTTCATTAGGAACCGTACAAGATGTTTTTTTTCAGATTACGTTACCCAATGCTACGGTGGTCAATGGCACCCATGCTATCGCGTCAATAAGTTTTGATAATGAAGGCACATATACATTTACTACAACAGAAGGTTGTACAGAAACTTTTATTCTGAATGTGACCGTGAATCCTAATGGAGATGAAGACAATGATGGGGTTATTAACTCAAATGATACATGCCCTAACACTGCCTCTGGCGAAACTGTTGATGCCAATGGTTGTGGCGACTCCCAACGGGATGACGATGATGATGGAGTTTCAAATGCAGAAGACATTTGTCCAAATACACCATCTGGAGAAGACGTAGACCTTAATGGTTGCGGAGATTCACAGTTAGACGACGATAATGATGGTGTTTTTAATAATCTTGACCTTTGCCCCAATACGCCCAACGGAGCCTCTGTTAATTCAGACGGTTGTGGAGATTCACAGTTAGATGACGATAATGATGGTGTTTCAAATGCAGAGGACACTTGCGCTAATACCCCCAATGGAGAGAATGTAAATTCTAATGGGTGCAGCGATTCTCAATTGGATGATGACAATGACGGAGTATCGAATGCCGATGATATTTGTCCCAACACCCCCGCAGGAGATTTAGTTGACACTTTAGGTTGTGGAACATCAGAACAAGATATAGATAATGATGGTGTAGTGAACACTAGTGATTTATGTAATAATACACCCAACGGAGAACCTGTAGATGACAACGGATGCTCTGCTTCTCAATTAGACGATGACAATGATGGCGTTTCCAATGAAAATGATGTTTGCCCCAATACACCTGATGGAGAAACTGTTAATGAAAATGGATGCTCGTCTACACAATTAGATGATGATAACGATGGTGTTTCCAATGCTGATGATATATGCCCCAATACAGCAACTGGCGAAACGGTAGACAACTTTGGTTGCAGTGCTGGGCAACAAGATATAGATGATGACGGTGTAAACAATGACAATGATTTATGTAACGATACACCATTAGGCGCCACTGTAAACGAAAATGGCTGCTCGGAATCTCAACTGGATGACGACGGGGACGGGGTAAACAATAGTGATGATAACTGTCCCAATACTCCTATTGGAACTTCTGTAACTGCCGATGGATGTGAAATAACTTCACTTCCAATTGACCAATTTGCAATAACATCAAATGGAAATTCTTGCATAACTACGTCTAATGGTAAAATAAATATTGTAGCTAAAAGTACTGGTATTTATACAGCTGAGTTGACAACACTGAATGAGAGCAATAGCTTTGAATTTACTGATACCCTTGAAATTGAGGAATTAGTCGCAGGGGAATATGAACTTTGCATTATGGCACAAGAATATTCTAATTATGAAAATTGTTCCAAGATTATAATTACAGCACCTCAACCTTTAATAGTCCAGTCTTCGATCAATAATGAAATTGAATTAAATAGCGTTACACTTAAAATGTCTGGTGGGGCAGTATATTCTATTTCTGTAAATGATAAAACTATTGAAACTGAAGATCGTGAAATTACGCTAGCTCTAACTAAGGATATAAACACTATTCGAGTAAGTTCCGAAAGAAGTTGTCAGGGTGTTTATGAAGAAATTATCGCTTTGGAAAATGCAATAATAGCGTATCCCAATCCGGCTAAGGACTTCGTAAGTATAGACCTTAGGAACATAGCATCAGAAATCGTTCGTATTACTATCTACGCAGAATCTGGAGCCCAATTATCATCGAGCTCATTTAGCACCGCAGAAGGAACCGTAACTTTAAAGACATCGCATCTGACGAAAGGAATTTATTTCATAAGGGTAAAAAACGATGTTATGGACAAATCTCTTAAACTTATTAAATTATGAGAAGAGGTTGGGTTTTAGTGATACTGGTTTTAACTGCTGCCTGTGGTATTGATCAAGATTTAGTTGATGCACTTATAGGAATTGAAGACGTGGAATTAATATTTCCCGAAAATGTTTCCGAATGCACGGAAGGAACCATAATTTCAGAAAGCCAAAGTGAAGTTGTTTTCCGATGGTCAGCTAATGAGGAAGATGTAACCTATCAAGTAAATCTTACCAATTTAGTTTCAAATTCAACCGAAATATTCAATAGCAATACTACTGAACTTCCTATTCTCCTAGAGCGTGGCATACCCTATTCTTGGTTTATCACAGATTCCATTACTGGTGGTTCAAGAAGTGATGTCTGGACCTTTTATAATGCCGGTCCTGGGGTAGAATCATTTATCCCTTTCCCGGCAGAGGCAATAGCTCCTATTCCAGAAGCTATTGTTGAAGCAACGTCTTCAATAAATTTAATTTGGAATGCAACTGATCTAGATGACGACATTAATGAATACGATGTTTATTTTGGACAAAGTGAGAGCCCTAGTTTACTGCAGCAATCTGTTACAAATAGTTTTCTAAATAATATTCCTGTAATATCGGGTGAAACCTACTATTGGAAAATTACCACAAGAGATTTTATTGGTAATGAATCTAATTCTGCACTATTCCGTTTTCAGGTAGAGTAAATACTCCCCTCGGCAAACCTATAAGGCATTTATAAAAACTGAATTTTTATTACGAGGCAAGCTCTCGTGGGATCAAACCCTTTGGCGGTGCCAATAAAGTTCCTAGTATGCTAGGATTATAAATTCAGACCTTCTATTTACACGATGTTTTTCTTCCGGACAGTAGGTGTCGTCATCACATTCATTAAGTAGCTTACTTTCACCATAAGCCTCAGCAGTTAATCTATCGGCAGCAACGCCAGAAGCTACTAAATACTCTTTGGTCTTGTCTACGCGTCTTTGCGACAACCAATCATTATAACTAGAAGTTCCTCTAGCATCTGTATGTGATGTGATTTTTAATTTCAACGTTGGAATTTCCTCAAGAATATTCTTTAGAGAATCTAACACTCCTTTTGACTTCGCATTAAGATATGAGGAATTTAAATTAAAGTACACGTATCCAAGATTATTAATTCGCTCAGTAAGATTTTGTCGTCTCTTATTTTCCGCATCTTGTTTTGCTTTTTCTGCTGCCGCCAGTGCTGCACGTTCTTTCTCTTTTTGCAATCTTTCTGCCAATAATAACTCATCCTTTATACGATTAACTTCGTTAATAGAGTCTTGTTGTCGTTGTTTTTCTTTTTCGATAGCAGCGAGTAATTCTAACTTCTCCTCCCCTCTTTTTGATAATCCTTTCTCAATACCAAACTGATAAACAATTCCAGCCGCGTGCTGAAGGTGGTTGGTAACGTTAGCCTCGTTGCCCATGGACCATTTACCTGTTGAATTAAGATCTAGACCCCATTTATCCGAAAACCATGTCCTAAAACCAACAACGGCATTATATGTGCCTCTAGGTTGGTCATTTGCATCAGTATATCCTAATCCAATACCGACATACGGATCAAACCAACCTGTTTGACCAATAATCTTATTCAAATCATAGGTAAGTCTAGCATCCAAACCTAAATAATTCTTGTCTTCATCATTTACAAGACCATCTATTATCTTTCCTTCCTTGTATTTATTATAAGACGCTATTGCCTCTATACCAAGTCCATTTTTGAAATATCTGCCAACGCTGATCCTAGAAGGATAAGGCAAAAGATTCCATTCATCAGAAATATTGAACAATCCATCAAAAACGTTTCCGGAATCATCGATAGCATTATAGCCAAGTCCAATAATCCATGAGCTTTGAACAATGCTATCTTTAGCAGTAATTTGAAGATTTTCTTGACTAGAAGCAAAATTAATTGCACCAAGAGCAAATACTAGCAGTAGAAGTGAGGAAGTCTTCATATTTTAAATTTGGGTTTAAAAGATAAAATTAATTCAACTTGGCGGAAGTAGCAAAAAACGACTATGTAAAGTAGGAATATTCGTTAGATAGATAAATCTTATTAATTCATCGATATATAACCTATTCCAAAACTATCTTTTTCTTGCTAATAGGCAGTTTATAAATACTGAAAGGACTAGTAAAAGATGTATTTATAGTCTTTTTAGCACTGGTGTTCTTCTTAATCACCAGCTCTTTATCTGTTTCTTTTTTCAGGGATAATTCAGGAGTTTTAGAATAACCTTCACCCGGGCACCAAATAATCAAGAATACTTTAGTAAAATCTACTTCAGGAACAGTAAGTCCTGGTTTTCTTGTTCTATTGATTTTAGCAAAAAAAGAATTTAATGCTTTTTGACTTTTCACTAGCAACAGTTCTTCCTCTACCGCTCCGCTATAATTGTCCTGCATTACTAATTGCATATGTACATCGGTTGAAGTTGATTGTGACTTACAGGAGAATAGTATGATGAAAGTACATAACAACAAAGAAACATATCTAAACATTTTTAAACCTTGCTTTATAGGCCCTTTCGTAAACCTCTTCGTAAAGTGGTAATACTTTTAAGATGTCGAATTTTTGTGCTGCGGTCACCGCATTTTGTTTAAATAAATTTAGTGTTTCATCTTTTCCCAAAATTTCCAAAGCGTTCTTGGACATATCAGCTATATCTCCTACATCACTTAAAAAACCAGTTACACCATCTATATTTACCTCCGGAATTCCACCTGCATTACTTGAAATAACCGGCACTTTATTTATCATGGCCTCTAAAGCAGCTAATCCAAAACTTTCCGATTCCGAGGGCAATAAGAACAAATCTGAAAAACAGAGAATCTTATCGATTTCATTACTATTTCCTAAAAATATTACGCTTTCCGATATCCCTAATTTTTCACATAAAATTTCCGCACCAGCTTTCTCGGGACCATCTCCAACCATTATCAATTTAGATGGAATGGTTTTCTGTATCTCATTAAAAACCTGTATTACGTCAGGAATACGTTTTACTTTTCTAAAATTACTAATATGGGTTATTATCCGCTCATCTTCTCTGGCCATATTAGAGCGTTGACAATCAGTAAATGAATTACTATACTTTTTGTTATCGATAAAATTAGGAATCACTTCAATTTCACCCTTAATCTCAAAAATCTCTAAAGTACGTTCTTTTAGATTCTGGGATACAGAGGTTACGACATCAGATTCATTGATACTAAAAGTCACGGCGGGTTTATAGAAAGGATGTTTTCCTACTAGCGTTATATCAGTTCCGTGTAAGGTGGTAACCATTGGCACATAAATGCCTTCTTCTTCCAACATTTTTTTTGCCATGTAACCTGCATAAGCGTGTGGAATTGCATAATGTACGTGCAGTAAATCTATATGATGGAGTTTTATGGTATCTACTAATTTACTGGACAGTGCCAACTCATAAGGTTGGTATTGAAAAAGTGGATATTCCGGAACATGAACCTCATGAAAAAAAATATTATTGTTCAATAGTTCTAGACGTACGGGCTGTTTGTAGGTTACAAAATGTACCTCATGTCCCCTATTTGCCAGAGCTATACCAAGCTCTGTGGCAACAACACCACTACCCCCGAAAGTGGGGTAACAAACGATAGCTATCTTCATATGTTACAAAACTATGATTTAATTTAATATTGAATCATAAATGGCTTGTTGAATTCTAGTTCTTAAGCCAGATTTAACTAATAAGGTATTTGAGGCCGTGGGATAAGTTCTATTAGAAAGGAAAACATAGACTATTTCCTCTTCAGGATCTGCCCAAGTATAGGTGCCGGTGAATCCGCTGTGTCCAAAACTTTTTCTGGAAACGCAACCACAAGTAGGACCACTGTTCTGTAATTGTGGTTTATCAAAACCGACTCCACGCCTAACATTCTTGTCGCAGAAATAACAGGTATTGAATTTTTTTACCGTTCTGGAAGTAAAAAACCTAGAACCACCGTAGTAACCCTCCTGAAGGTACATCTGCATAATCTTTGCCACGTCATTTGCATTACTGAACAACCCTGCATGACCGCCAACACCACCCTGCATAGCAGCTCCCATATCATGAACATAACCATGAACGGTTTGATAACGGTAGTATTTATCCTCTTCTGAAGGAATTATCTTGTTTTTGGGAAATTTCTCCAATGGGTTGTAGCTGGTATGTTGCGCACCAAGCTTGTCGTATAAAAAATCTGATGCTAGTTTATCCAAACGTTCTCCATAGGTATCTTCAATATACTTTTTCATTACATAATAAGGCACATCACTATATCTGTAGCGATTGGACTTTAAATCTTGACGCCCTATTCGGTTATAAATAGAATCCTTGTAAGCATCCGTCAAATACAAATTTTCCGCAACTTTATAAGAAAAACCAGGCGTTGGAACTTTTCTGTAAAATTCTTCCGATGGTTGGCGTTTTTTATCCAAGGTCCTCACGTAAAAAGGAATCCATGCTGGTAATCTTCCATAATGTGATAAGGCTTTTAATACGGTAACATTTTTAATTTCCGTATTGGAGTAATCAGGAACAAGTTCTTCAAAAGTATCGTTGAGTGCAATTTTATTTTCCTCATCCATCTTCATGACCATGGGTAATGTGGCCAAGATTTTGGTAAGAGATGCTAAATCATAAACATCATCTTCCTTTACCTTTCTATTAGATGTATAGGTAGGTTTTCCAAAACTCTTATTGTATATTATTTTGCCCTTTCTTGCTACCACTATCTGGGCACCAGGATACATTAGACTATCCAGGCCATTCTGCACCAACCGGTCTATTTTAGAAAGTTTTAAGGAGCTAAACCCAACTCTTTCCGGGATACTATAGCCCAAACGTTTTAAGGATTTTAATTGGACACCCGTACCCGCCGGAAACTCCATATTTGTTGAAACTGGCAATTTGCCGGATGCCGGTATAGCACCAAATAGCAACTCGGCGGTTTTCTTTTGTGACAAACTACTATTTTGATAGGACATCACCATTGCATCCACATTTTGAAAGGTGGCCACTTCCATGAGCGCATATGGTTTTGCAAAAACACACAGTACTAAATTAGAGGATCTAAGATTAGAGATTTCTTGCAACCAAGCAAGCTCCTTTTCTGTGAATTTATAACCTTTCCACGGACTATCGTTACTTTTATGATGACCAATGATTACCAAATTATAGTCCGCTAACTTATTTTTCAAGGTCGTTATGTCACTACCATTAATCTCGGTTACCTTGGCATATCTATTTAAACTCCGTAAGAATTCATCGTTAGGAGCATCACCAAATTTAACATAGGCTATTTTTTTATTCTGTAAATTTCTTATTCCTATTAGGTTAAATTTATTCTTAACAACGGTAATAGCATTTTCTATCGCCTCTTCATATATGACATCATCCTCAAGCGAATTTAAATCTTGATATAGGTTAGCTAAACGAATAGGATTATAATTATTGAGCCCTACCTTATATTTAGACATCAATATCTTCTTTACGGATAGCGCTAAACGTTGTTCACTAATTTTACCCTTATTGTAAGCCTTTATTAATTTTTCCTTAGCGGCTACAACACTCTCGGGCATTAAGAGCATATCATTGCCAGCAATAAATGCAGCTAGTTCTACCTCTCCGTTAACCCCATATTCAGTGGCCCCTTTCATATTAAGGGCATCTGTAAAAATAAGTCCGTCAAAGCCCATCTCTTCCTTCAGTATGCCAGAAATTATCTGTTCTGACAACGAGGAGGGTAATCCTTCTTTTAATTCCATAGCTGGCACTTCTAAATGTGCCACCATGATACTACTAAGTCCTTCTTTAATCAGTTTTTTGTAAGGATATAGTTCTACACTATCTAGCCTTTCCCTTGAAAACGGAATTACAGGTAAGGCATGGTGAGAATCTACTGCGGTATCTCCGTGACCGGGAAAATGTTTTCCGCTAGATAAAACCCCGGCACTTTCCATTCCTTTCATAAAGGCGATTCCTTTTGCAGTAACTACTTCCCTGTCTTCGCCGAAAGAACGATTTCCTATAATTGGATTCGCTGCGTTGGTATTAATATCAATATCAGGAGCAAAATTAATATGTACACCCAAACGTTTGGCATGTTTCCCAACTTGCTTCCCTACCCTTTCAACAATTTCATTATTTTGAATAGCGCCAAGCGTCATATTCCAAGGAAATGCATAAGTAGAATCTAAACGCATTGCCAATCCCCATTCTGCATCCACACCTATAAGAAGAGGAGTTTTAGAAAGCGATTGATATTCATTACATAGCTTGGCTTGCCTGACCGGTCCTCCTTTAGAAAATATGACACCACCTATATGGTGGTTTTTTATGAGGGATTTAATGCGGTCCGTACGCTGGCCACTTTCATTAGAAGCTACGCTAACCATAAATAGTTGACCAATTTTCTCTTCGAGGTTCATGGCATTATACCTCTTATTTACCCAATTAGCCTGTAAAAGACTATCTGCGGTAACCAAGGGATTTTGAGCAAAAAGTGCCTGTAATCCTAAAAAGAAAAATAAATAACAAATATAGGGGCGCATAGGTTTTACATGTATGGAGATAACTTCAAACGATGAAAAATATTGCATTTCATCGATATAACCTAATAAATACGGTGATTTACAGGTCCAATACGTTATAGGAAACGCGCATGCCAACTTTCTGAAGCAGGTACCTCCCAATGCGTTTTATATTCTCCCTTAGTGGCCACCAAATTGTTAAAGACTACAGTATTTTTAGAAATGGCCTTTTGTTTGGCCATTGTTTTGAAATCGATTAAGTTTTTATAGGCAACAAACTCCCCTTGTTTATAGGATACGTTCATCTTGTCCAATAACTCAACGCCATATTTCTTTTCCAATTGTTGGATAAAATGGACCGAGGCATCTATGGAACATCCCGTAGCCGATTGGGAACTTTGGTCTAATGCTATTACTATAAATCTATTGTATTGTATCTCGTAACCTGCATTTAAATCATTTCCATGTGCCGTCCAATTTTGAATAAAGGTATCCAACGATGCGTTAATTTCCTTCAATTCACTTTCATTGAAGGTTCTACTTGCTTGATATATCCATACTCTTGATGAATCTGGTAGTGTATTAAAATCTACTAACATTAGTACTATCTCTAATTAACGAATTGTTATAAATCTTGTGCTGTGGCAATGAGTTCGGCTATGTCCATGACGGCAATTTCACTTTCTTTTTCCTTATTTTTTACTCCATCTGTCATCATGGTATTACAAAACGGGCACCCTGCGGCTATGATTTCAGGCTTTGTTTCTAAGGCCTGTTCCGTTCTTTCGATATTAACGTCTTTATTGCCTTTTTCCGGTTCCTTGAACATCTGAGCACCTCCGGCACCACAACAAAGGCCTCGCTTTTTACAATTCTTCATTTCTACAAGTTCCGCATCCAACTTTCGGATTAAATCCCGTGGAGCCTCGTAGACATCGTTTGCCCTACCTAAATAACATGGGTCATGAAATGTAATTCTTTTCCCTTTAAAACTGCCACCTTCTAATACCATGCGACCATCGTTTAAAAGGGATTTCAAAAACTGGGTATGATGCACTACTTCATACGAACCTCCAAGTCCTGGATACTCATTTTTTATAGTGTTAAAACAGTGAGGACAGGCCGTAACTACCTTTTTTACGCTATAAGCATTCATTACCTCAATATTGGTAACTGCTTGCATCTGAAACAAAAATTCATTCCCAGCCCGTTTGGCTGGATCTCCAGTACAACTTTCTTCCGTGCCTAAAACCGCAAAGGAAATACCTGCATTATTTAAGATTTTTACGAATGCCTTGGTAATCTTCTTTGCCCTATCGTCAAAACTTCCTGCACATCCAACCCAAAACAATACTTCTGGCTGTTTACCAGCGGCAGACAATTCTGCCATTGTGGGGACTTTTAGTTCACTCGACATATTTTTAATTTTATGATTCTTGACTCCAATTGAGTCTATCCATCTGATTAAAGGGCCAAGGCGCGCCGTTATTTTCAATATTACCCATCATATTATTCAAATCAGATGGTGCTGCTGACTTTTCCATGACTAAATACTGTCTCATATCCATTATTATGGAAAGTGGGTCTATACTTACCGGACAGGCCTCCACGCAAGCATTACAAGAAGTACAGGCCCAAAGTTCTTCTTTTGTAATATAATCATCTAAAAGTTGCTTACCATCATCTTTAAACGTTCCCTTATTAACATCTATGTTTTTCCCAACCTCTTCCAGCCGATCTCGAGTATCCATCATAATTTTTCTCGGAGAAAGCTTTTTACCGGTTTGGTTGGCAGGGCACTCACTTGTGCAACGCCCACATTCCGTACATGTATAGGCGTTCAATAACTGAACCCAATCCAAATCCGTTACATCCGAAGCTCCAAATTTCTCGGGTATAGGCGCATCTTCTGCAGGAGCGGCAAAGGGGTCCGCGGAGGGGTCCATCATAAGTTTAACCTCATTGGTAACAGCCTCTAAATTTTTAAATTGTCCCTTAGCAGTAAGTTTACCGTAATACGTATTTGGAAATGCCAGTAGAATGTGTAAGTGCTTGGAATAGTATAAGTAATTAAGAAAAAAAAGAATACCAGTTATATGCAACCACCAAGCAATACGTTCTATCAAGATGAGATTGGCCTCCGACATTCCTTGAAATAAGGTAGCTAGATAACCACTTACCGGAAAAGCGCTAGCTTCTACATAATGGACCGAACCAAGCTGCTGTAATTGAAAATCCGCCGCATTCATTGTTAAGAAAAGTGCCATTAACACCACCTCTATATACAAAATAAGATTTCCGTCCTTTTTTGGCCATCCTTTCATTTCTGGCTTTAAAAACCGTTGTAACTTAATTACATTTCTTCTTATCCAAAATATGACCACGGAAACAATTACAAGTAATGCTAAAATTTCAAAGGAGGCAATTAAAAAATCATACAATTTCCCCAAACTAGCAAATACTCTGTGGGTTCCAAAAAGACCATCGATAATAATCTCTAGAACTTCAATATTTATAATCACGAAACCTACATAGACTATGATATGTAAAATACCTGGTATAGGACGGACTACCATTTTTGTTTGACCTAATGCAATTTTTGCCATATTTTTCCATCGCTGAGGCTTATTATCACTAACATCCACATCTTTTCCAAGAAAGATATTACGTCTTAAGCGACCAACGTTTCTTGCAAAATATCCTATCCCGAATACTAAAAGAATCGCGAATAGTACATTTGGTAAATACTCCATAAATTAGTTTTCTATTGTTTGAGCGGGATCATCTTCCGGAACTTCATATTCTTTCTGTTTCTTCCCAAATACCGAAACATTAACATAACGCTTGGGATTCAACCTAAAATCCTGTAGCAACAAATCTAGTTCTCGCGATGCACTGTTGAGATTTGAGTACAGCTCTTTATCATTCATTAATTTACCCAAAGTACCATCTCCATTCTCTATTTTGACCATTACTTTATCCAAATTAGCTATGGTTGATTCTAAACTTGAAAGCGTTCTTCCTAAACCAGCATTATTTAAAGAATCTGATAATTTGGCAAAATTAGCAGTTAGCACTTCAAAATTGGTTAGTGAATTATCCAGTTTCCCCTCGTTATTTTTTAATATTGAATTCAAGGTATTTGCACTACCATTTAAACTCACCATAAGTTCGCTTAATCCACTAATCGCTTGCTGAAGGTCTTTTTTTGTCTTGGTGTCCAAAACATTGTTTACGTTCATCAATACCGAATCCGCATCGGTAACGGCAGATTCAAATTTTTTAAACAGGGGAGTCAATTTTTGCTGCGCAAGTTCCGTAAGTCCTGGACGTGTATCTGTCTGCAAAGTATCACCCGAGGTTGCATTGGGAGCGCTATCAAAAATGGGGGTTATCTGCAGCCCTTTACCTCCAATAATACCCGTATCGTAGAGTTCTACCCTACTATTCTTGGAGAACTCAAATTCACTACTAACAGTAAACGTAACCAATAGATTACCCTGACTATCTATAAATTTAATGTCGTTCACCTTACCTACACCAAAACCATTTATGGAGACCATGGTGCCCGCTTGCAATCCGCCTACGTTAGGATAAACCGCATACAGTGTTTTACTATTGTCAAAAAGAGGCGTTGATTTCAAATAACTGAATCCTAGAATAAACAACAGAATTCCACCTACAACGATAACACCAGTTTTAAGTTCCCTTGATAGCTTCAAACGAATAGATTTATGATTCCAAACAAAATTAGGAATAATTATTACACCAAAGGGTGTTTATTGCGCAACCTGTTTCCGTGCTTCCGGAACTGAAATTCTTTCCCCATTCTTATAGGCCACAATATAAGCCGTTGGATATCCTTTTATAGCAGCATTAGATTTCATCATTTCAGCTTCTCTGTAAGATGCGGTTTCGCCATAGAGGTAACGGTATAAATTCTTGTACGGTTCTTTTGAAAGTCTTCCAAGTCCATTAAAATTTTCTGATGTCAAGGGGAGATTCTTTCCGCTCGCCATTAATTGAACTTTAAAAATTATGGATTTATTAGGCTTCTCTGTTTCAGAACTATTTTTTGTAACAACTGCTTTTATGTCCTCTTCTACACTCTTATCAGCAATTACAGGAGAAGATACAGCCGGCTTTTTTTCCATGACTTCGTTTACCACCGTTGTTTCTTTAGCAACCACTGGTGTAGCTGGCTCCATTACTTTTTTTATCTCCATCTCTTCTTTTATTTCTTCCCCACCGGCTTCAACTATTTCTGGAGCTTCTTTCTTATCAACCGTAGCTGGATTTTCCGCCGTAAAACTAGGAGCAACGTTGTTTTGTGTTTGCTCCTTGTAGTTCAAAATTGCGTTGGCAATTGCAGTTCCCATCTCCGCCTGACCTTTATTTGAGTTTAAATAAGCACCTTCATTTTTATTCGTTAAAAAACCGGTTTCCACAAGTACACTCGGCATAAAAGTCTGGTGTAAAACTATAAAACCTGCTTGCTTTACCTTCCTATCGGTTCTTTTTAATTTTTTCGAAAAATTATCTTGAATAATCTTCGCTAGCGCAATACTTTGGTCCAAAAACTCTTCCTGCATAATGGTTAATCCAATAACCGATTCTGGTGAGTTAATATCATAATTTGCATACCGGGTTTCATAATTATCCTCTAAATAAATAACCGAGTTTTCTTTCTTTGCGATTTCAAAATTCTGTTTGTTAGCATGAAGCCCTAATACAAATGTCCCTGCTCCGTGAGCATCGGACGAATGGGAGTCGCAATGTACAGATACAAATAGGTCTGCATTGGCCTTATTGGCTACCTCACCCCGAACAAATAAATCAATAAAAGTGTCATCCTTTCTGGTGTAAATTACTTTAATATCCTTATTAGCACTTAAAATTTCACCAACTTTTAGCACTATTTTGAGTGCAATATCTTTCTCCAAATAACCATTACCCAAATTACCGGGGTCATGACCTCCATGGCCTGCATCCAAAACAACTACAAAAGGATCGTCCATTATATTGGGCTGCTCTAGGTCATTAAAAGAGGATGTAAGTAAGGAAACTACGATAAGAACTAAGGTAGATAGCTGTTTAATTTTCATATTCCTATGGGGTTTTAACGCCCTTGTCATGGTTAAAATTATGGTAATACCCTGCGAAGGGAACAAAAAATATATGTAAGTTTGACATCTGAAACCAATGGCTCATTGGACCGCCAAACCTTTACAAAAATAGGATATATAGCCTTGCAATCAAATAAACAGTACTTACTTTTCCTGTTATTCCTTTTTGTTGGTGTAATTTCATTGCAAGCTCAAGAGGATAAAATTGTACCTCTTCCTATCAAAGCAGAGAGGGATACGATTATAGCTCCTTTATTTCCTAGCCCAGTAGTTACGGATAGTATTGTGGCCGATTCCTTGGCGATTGACTCCCCAAATCAAAAACAACCCTTACTTCTTGATAAGATAACGTACAAGGCTAAAGACTACGTAAGACTAAGTCAAAAGGAGAACAAAATATATTTGTATAACGAAGCAGAAA